>JABHOV010000092.1 GCA_018695135.1 Candidatus Melainabacteria bacterium
AAAGCATTTTAGCTCATTAACACCCAAATAAGATCCCACCCGCTGCGTGACATACGCCACTTTCAAGATAATCAAAGAATTGATCCTCAAAATAGCTCGGCGCTTTCCAATCTCCAGCTTGATTATCTTGAAAGTGGCGTATGTCACGCAGCGGGTGGGATCTTATTTGGGTGTTAATGAGCTAAAATGCTTTGCGCAAAAACGAAGATTTTCGGGTAGGGCTTGCATTTAGAGGGCTAAAGTTAATATAATTAACCCTTATGAGAAATTACGAATTATTTTTGATACTGGAAGCCAAAAAAGACGAAGCAGCAGCTCAAAAAATCATTAGAGATGTTGAAGCTGTACTTAGTAAATTTGGTGCCAAAGTGGCCAAAGCACACCAAGGTCAAAGTTTTAGACTTGCTTACCAAATCAATAAGAGACGTGAAACATTTCAAGTTATTCTTGAGATCGAATCTGATCCAAGTCAAATTGCTGAAATCAAACGTAGTCTTGGTTTAGTTAACCAAGTTCTTAGGTTTAGTCTTTTGACTATGCCGGCTGTAAAACAAGCTGCGTAATTTCCATGGCAGGTTGACCAAGACTTTTGGCGACTCTGGCAAACTTAAAGATTCAAAAGGAGTAATAAATGTCTTTATCACAAGCAACTCTCTCAGGTACCGTTAAAAAAAACGCTGAGCAAAAAACTACCACAAACGGAAACACGGTGACTAATTTCACCATGGATGTCCTGCGTTACGACGGCAGAGCCAAAGAAGAAAAATCATATCCAGTGAGAGTCAATCTTTGGGGTGACAATTTCGCTGATCTTGCAACACAGCTTACTGTTGGCGCAAGAGTAATAGTCAGTGGAAGATTACAAATTGATCAATTCAATAGTAACGACGGCAAACTTGTTAGATTACTTACTATCGAAGCTTCCAAAGTTTCAATGGCAAATAAAATTGCATCAGGTGGAGCAGTAGCAGCTCAAGCAATGACTTCACATGATCCTTATTCAGCACCAGAAGCGAGTCAAGCTGGCTCTGAGATGGATGCTGCTAGCGAAGAAGTTCCTTTCTAAGAAAATCAAAATCTCCGATTTCGATTTTCGGTTGCGCTCACTAACGTGAGCTGGTAACGGTCGCCCTTTCAGGGCTCACTGGCCGAGCTTCGCTGGGTATGTTACTTAGAACCTGTCTTGAAAGTTCAAGAACGAGGCATGCGAGTACAAAAAGCCCCATGCGTTATATGCTTTTTGTGTTTACCCGAAGTTTATTACGCATAAATGAGGGCGAGCATAACAAAGTTATTGGACTTTCAAGATGGGTTCTTAGTTGTATTAACTTTGAGAGGCAGGGTGTATAGCGACCGCAACCAGCGAATGCAATGAGCGCAACCAGGCATCTTTGATGCATCAACCCATTCTAATATCCAGAAACCAATATCATTGGTTGCTGTATATTAGAATGTTCTTTCAATAACTTACGCTGCTTCAGTCCCTCTTCTTGAGAAACTGAATAACTAACAGCAGCTCCGGCATGTTGCATTTTGAGATTGAGAGCTGTTTGTCCAAGCTTGTGTAATGAGATTCTAGAAAGATAGGTAGCTCTGAGATTTTCTTTGTCTTCAGAGTATTGATCGATATCAGCTTCCAGTTTGTTATTGCCCACTTCAAAATGAATATCAGAAGTTGAAAAAACAAATGCTGAAACAAATAGTCCGGAGACCAAGATGATTATGAGTTTTTTTTTGTGTCCAATCATATTTAGTTTATTCTACAGCACTCTTGCTAAACGGAGTTTTGCACTTCTTGAGCGCGGGTTCTGAGAGATTTCTTCTTCTTTGGCAATTATTGGTTTCTTACAAAGCAGTTCTAGCTTGCATTCTGAGACATATTTCTTGAAAGCATTTTTGACAATCCTGTCTTCCAGCGAATGAAAAGAAATAATAGCTAGCACTGCACCTGACTCTAAAACATCAAAATCCAGTTCCAGAAATTCTTCGAGCACTTCAAGTTCTTTATTTACTTCAATACGCAAGGCTTGATAAGTTCTTGTTGCTGGATGAATACGGAAAGTCTTGCCATTAGAGCCACGTGCATAAATGATCTTGATTAGATCTGCGAGTTTGTTGCTCGTATCAAAAGGTCGATACTTGATGATAGCAGCTGCGATTTGTCTGGATTTGCGCTCCTCACCATATCTATAGATGATGTCTGCAAGGTCTTTCTCGTTATATTGGTTGACAATGTCTTTGGCAGAAAACTCTAGTCCTTGGTCCATGCGCATATCAAGATCACTCTCGTATTTAAAACTAAAGCCACGATTCGGGTCATCAAGCTGTATTGAGCTCAAGCCAAGGTCCAGTAGGATGCCGCCATTGATTTTGACATTGTTCTCTTTGCCGTAAGACCAAATGTTTTTGAAGTTGCTATGTACTAGTGACCAGTCCTTTGTCGCTTCGAGTCTGTCTATAACTTCTTTATCCTGATCAAAGGAGTATAAGTGCTCCGGCTTACCTTCCAGTATCATCTTGGAATGTCCAGCACCACCAGTAGTACCGTCAACATAGATCTTGCCAGGCTCTATAGCTAGGGCTTCAATGATTTCTGTTGCTAGTACTGGGATATGCATACAAGGGATTTATCTATACAGTATACATGAGATCTTGCTATAATAATTGACAATGTCAAAAAAAGCACTCGTATCAGTATCCGACAAAACAGGCTTGGAGCTGCTTCTAGCTTCATTGTGTGATCAGGATTATCAGATCATCAGTACTGGTGGTACTGCAAAATATATTAGAGAAGCTGGTTTTGAGGTGCAAGAAGTGGCTCAGCTGACTTCTTTCCCGGAGATGCTTGGTGGCAGAGTGAAAACGCTTCACCCCAAAGTACTTGCTGGGATTCTTGCTAGGCGTGATGAGGCGCAGGATCTGCAGGACCTTGCTGATAACGACATAGAAGAAATCGATCTTGTTGTTGTGAATCTTTATCCTTTTGCTGAAGTGATTCAACGTGAAAACTTAGTCTACGCTGACGCCATTGAAAACATTGATATCGGTGGTCCAACACTATTGAGATCAGCAGCCAAGAATTATCAATCGATTACCGTACTTTCTGATTCTAGTCAGTACGCTGAATATATTGAAGTAACTAAGGCTCAAGATCCTGTTGCTTTACTCACTTTGCGTGAAAAGCTGGCGCTTGCTGTCTTTGAGCACACCGCTAGTTATGATAAATTAATTGCTCAGTTCTTGAAGTCAAGAGCCGATGAGTTGAATTCAGTTAGTCTTGATCAAGAATCTAAACTACCTGAGACTTTTAGTTTGGAGCTTGAGCTTAAGTCGAAGTTGAGATACGGAGAGAATCCGCATCAACAGGCTGGTCTTTATGTAGACAAAAATGCACCAATAAGCGCGCTAGCTGCAGCTAAACAACTTCATGGTAAAGAGATTAGCTACAATAACTATCTTGACCTGCAAGCGGCTTGGAACATAGTCTCTGAGTATGATGAGACCATTCCTTGTGTTGCGATTATTAAGCACAACAACCCTTGTGGTGTTGCAATTGCGCCTAATATTGCGCTTGCTTACCAAGAAGCTTTGAGTTGTGATCCAGTTTCTGCCTTTGGTAGTATTGTTGCAGCAAATAAAGAAGTAGATCTTGCTGCAGCAAATGAGATGATTGAGATCTTCGTTGAAGCAATTATTGCACCGAGCTTTAGTGCTGAAGCGCTTGAAGTTTTGAAGACTAAAAAGAATTTGAGACTATTGGAGATTCAAGTAAACGCCAAACCGAAAAATCAAATGAACATTAAACGTATTGATGGTGGTTATTTGCTTCAAGAAAACAATGAATTTTTGCATGATGCAGAGAAATTAGAAACAGTAACCAAGACACAAATTGATGAAACACAATGGGTTGATTTGATGCTTGCTTGGAAAGTTGTTAAGCATGTAAAGTCAAACGCGATTGTTGCAGTCAAAGATGGTAAAACAATTGGTATTGGTTGCGGTCAATCAAATAGAGTGAAATCAGTTGCTGATGCACTTGCTGGCGCTGATATAGAGAGCCGCGGCGCGGTGCTTGCCTCAGATGCCTTCTTTCCATTTGCTGACAATATCGCAATTTGTAAACAAAATCATATCTCAGCAATCATTCAACCAGGTGGTTCGATTCGTGATCAAGAAGTTATTGACGCTTGTGATGAATCTGATATTGCGATGGTGTTTACTAAAACTAGACATTTTTTGCATTAACGTCATTGCGAGGAGCGTAGCGACGCGGCAACCTAATGCAAAGCCTAAGCTACCGTGATAGAGATTGTGCATTAGATTGTTATGCCCTTCAGGCTCGCAATGACGTTTACATAGCACGAATTGCTTTAGCCAAATTCGCCTTAGACAAATCTCTAGAATTGCGAGTTTGATAGCTTACTTGATTATTTTTGCTAGTTTTATTTTTGCTGATTAAACTACTTAGGCTACTAATATTGTCTTGGTTATTAGTATATGCTGGCGCTTTGCTAGTAAAGTTGTTCTTGATAAAGTTAGAAAAAAAGTTTTGGTTCTCTTCAGTTTTTCTTTCCTCTTTGAGGCTAAGGCTGGCGCTGATTTGATAGACCTCAATACCAGCTGTGCGTTCGTCGATATCACTGAGCTGATTGATATATTTATCAAGCAAGCTCTGTTTTTCTTGACCCTCAATGAGTCTATAGTTAGTTGTGTTATTTAGCTCCATATCTTTGGATGTGCCTAAGCAAAGCAAATGAGCCTTAAGGCAGGGTTAATAAAGCTCGAAGCTGAGCGAATTATTATGATTCTGGGCTTGAGGGACTAGGGGTTATTGTTCATGCGGGATTTTGTAACTAGAGTTAAGCCACCGCAAAACTATATTCTTCCGGACTCAAACCGGTAAATTTGAGTGTTGAATAATTGGAAGACCAGTCGATTTTACTAATTGAAGCTACTGGCACATCTATGCGAAAGAAGTTCTCAACAGGGATATTGAGGGCGTTGATAATGATTGCTCTAATGACTCCAGCATGAGTGGTGAGGACGATTCTGTTGCCAGTTTCGTAGTTACTAAGGATGTCCGTCATTGCTCTATCGATTCTTGCAACAAAGTCTTTGATGTTTTCGCCATTGGGTGCAGCGTAGTTGATCGGATCCTTGGACCATTTCTCCCATTGCTTTTGGTTCTCGTCTCTAATTTCCCAATAAGTCTTGCCTTCCCAGTCGCCTTCTTTTTTTTCTACTAGTCCACTGTGTTTGTAGTAAGTCGGTTGCATCACTGCTTTGGCGATGGCATCGGCTGTTTGCACAGCGCGCAGTAATGGACTAGAAAAAATAGAATCAATTTGGATGTCGTAAAACCAAGAAGCAACCATGTCGACTTGTTCAAGTCCCTCGGCTGTAAGTCCAATATCACTATTGCCGCATACTCTGCCTTTTTCGGTGGCACTTGTTTCACCGTGTCTCACTAAATATATTTGTTTTACTTGTTCAGTTGAGTCAAGTAGGTCTACCATGCTTCTAATTATATCCTATGCTTGTTTGGCCTTGAGGAGGACTGACGAAACTAAAGCCGTTACCGGGATTGCCAGTAGTAGCCCAATACTGCCGACTGTTGCTGCTGTTAGCTCAGTAGCGATTATTTCCATATTGATCAAACGGATCCCTGACTCACTATAAAGCAAAAGGAAGAGTGGAATCGACGCGCCGGTATAAGCAAGTATCAGAGTATTGACCATCGTGCCCATGATATCTTTGCCGACATTCATTGTATGTGAAAAGAGCTCTCGTTTGGCTTGATCTGGTTTGGCTTCATAAATCTCTTGGGCTGAACTTGCTATCGAGATTGATACGTCCATTGATGCTCCAAGACTAGCAATAATGATTCCTGCTGCTAGTATCCCCTGAAAGTCAAGGTCGAGGTCATGAAGATTGGCAAGTAGTATATGAGCTTCAGTGCTAGCAAGCCCGCTTAATGGTGCGGTGTTAATTACAAGCATCGCAATCAAGCCAGCAATGGCAACTCCGCCAGTGGTGCCGATTGTTGCAGCTAGAGATTTTTTGGTCCAACCAGCAATTAGTAGCATGGTAGTGGCCGTAGCAAAAGCAGAGAGTGCTACAGCAAGGCTGATTGGATTGAGCCCGGCTTTGATCCCTGGAATTAAGAAATAAGTTATTGCCAGTCCTGTCAGGATTAGTGAGATGATGGCCTTGAAACCACGGCTACCACCGAGCAGGATGACTAAAACCACGAAAGCTAATATTAAAGCAAGGATAACAGGTTCTCGATAGTAGTCAGTAAGGTAGACCTCACCACCTTGCTCAATTGAAGCTAAGTATCGTTTGCCAGTCTTGGCAGTGATTGCGTAGGCTTGGTTATCTGGGATTGTGTTAGTGATAAGTAATTCTTGATTATCACTTGGGATTTTGATCTTGACACTTTGCTGCCAGTAGCCCATTAGTTCATCTTTTACTGGTTCTGAAGCTTCAATCACCTTGATGATGCGCAGATCAAAATCGTCAGCCGCCTTGATCTGTTGGTTGAATCCAAAGAAACAGAGAATAAAAAGAGATAATAAGGACACGCTGAAAAACCTCGTTTTTCTAGTCGGGTCCATGAACAAAGGTTCTGACTGTGCGGGGCACATGTCAGATAAGGCTCGAGGCTTTGTCTTTTTCAGTGAACTCATAAAGTTTTTCATTATTTGACCTAGTCCAAATGACCTAGGTCTCATCATTATACTCGTTATTTTCAGCTTATTGTAGTGTTAATTATCGGGGTTTTGAGGGGTCTATAGTCTTTAATGGCTAAAACAAAAAGCTCAATTAATACATGGAGTAAGCGCATGAAGGTTGCGGCCCTATTGGTCTTAATTGACAATGATGCAGCAGCTGGTGTTCTGCGAAGTTTTAATGATGATCATGAAGTGATTGCACTTGCTAAAGAAATTTCTATGGTTGGTACTGTAAATGAGAATGATCAAGAGATATTATTGAACGAGATGTATGAAGTTCTGCAAATCCAAAAAGGTGTTGCAAGTGGAAGCTTAGATCTTGCTGAAAATATGTTGGTTGAGGCTTATGGACAAGATGGTGCAAATGACATTATTGACAAAATGACTAATACGATTCAAAGAGTACCCTTTGAGTTTTTGAGAATTATAGATCCTGAACAAATTGCTACAACAATTCAACATGAACATGTGCAAGTGGTTACTTTATTGTTGTCACATTTAAAGATAGAAAAAGCAGCACAGGTATTACAAAACCTCCCGGAGGCTATTCGCTCAGATGTTGCAATCCGTCTTGCCAAGATGGATAGAACTAATCCAGAAGTACTTTCTGTGGTGGAAAGGATTCTTGAAAGAAGATTCGCTGGTATCCTGTCACAAAATGAAGTTGCAAATTCGGTTGGTGGTGTTGAAGCGCTTGCTGAGATTCTCAATAGAGTTGATAGAAACACCGAGAAAAGAATTCTTGAAGATCTTGAAGGAATTGATCAGTCGCTTGCTACTGATATTCGCAACTTGATGTTTGTATTTGAAGATATCGGTAGACTCGATGATAAATCAATTCAACGCTTTTTGCGTGAGATTGATGTTAAAGATCTTGCACTTGCGCTTAAGGGTGCTAATGACGACTTGCGTGATACTTTCTTCCGTAATATGTCTGTGAAAGCTGGTAAATTATTGCAAGATGACATTGAAATGATGGGTCCTGTCTTACTGAAGGATGTTTCTGAGGTTCAAACCAAGGTTGTTGGTGTTGTAAGAGCACTTGAACAAGCTGGTGAAATCATTATTCTTGGTAATAGTGAAGAAGATATGTTTATTGAGTAAAGACAGTTTGGCATTATGCTCAAAAAACCTTAACATTGAGCTATTATTGTTGTTTCTTTAGTATAATAATTTGGTTCGAAGAGCCTTGCTTTTCACTTGGGTAGATGTCCGAGTGGCTAAAGGAGACAGACTGTAAATCTGTTCACGCAAGTGTACGTTGGTTCGAATCCAACTCTGCCCACCATTTAAGAAGGCTCTTCGATTTTTTTATATACCCTTATTTTAAAGGAGCAGACTACGAGGGGAGCGCAGACTAAGCTCTTCCATGCCCGCTGAAAGCCCCCGAAGCGGCTCCAGAAATTATATAGTAATTTTTGAGAGCTTCTGTTCACAACAATGATACGTTGGTTCGAATCCAACTCTGCCCACCATTTAATGGTCCTTCGAATTTTTTTATAGATACCTTTATTTTAAAGGAGCAGACTACGAGGGGAGCGCAGACTAAGCTCTTCCATGCTAACTGAAAGCCCCCGAAGCGGCTCCAAAAATTATATAGTAATTTTTGAGAGCTTCTGTTCACAACAATGATAGGCTGGTTCGAATCCAAACTGCCCACCATTAATTTAAAAGAAGCTCCTATTATAGGAGCTTCTTTTTTTATAACACTTCTTCTTCTTCTTCTTCTTCTTCTTGAACTTCAGCTGCTTCTTCCGGAGCTTCAGTCGTTTCCTCTGGAACCTCAGTAACAACTTCTTCTGGAGTCTCAGCCGCTTCCTCTTGAGTCTCAGCTGCTTCCTCTGGAACCTCAGTAGTTTCTTCTTCTGGAATCTCAACGACTTCTTCCTCAGCATTAAAATCTCTTGCAACCAAAGCATCATACTTCTCTAAAGGAATTAGTTTGCTTTGAGTTAATAGGCAACGACTAATAAATCCTAGGCAATATCTTATGAAGTCTGTACAGCCTAGCCCTGGAGTGTGTTGGCTGATTTGTGTAGCATCTACTGTTGAGTCTACTGTACGATTTTGATTCAACATGATTTCATAGTATTCATAGATCTCTTTTTTCTCTTCATGGCTGATCGCTCCCATGTTAAGCACCTCTCTAAAAGTTGTACCGCTTTTGAGTAGCTCAATAATTGCAGGGAAGTTTTCTTCAAGTTCTGGTATCTCTTTATCGAGGGCAATGACGCTCTTGGTGCCGCGGTCTTTACTATGTCTCTCGATAAAATCAAGTAGGTTTGTGGCAAGTTTATTGTCTGGCTCTTCGGCAAGAGTTTTTAGCCAGTCACAACTATTATAGTAATAAAGTAACTTAGGGTTTTCGTCGTTTACTAGTTTATCTATCCCCTCAACCTGGTCAGGAGAGAGCATAAAGAGAGCAGCATTGATACACATTGTTCTGCCAGATTTGTCTTTGCTATATTCTTTTGCCATTAATAATTTATCAAGTGACGAGCCACCTGTAATAACTTTGAGGCTCGAAAGTTCAACTCCAACAGCCTCATGAAATTTTTTGTAGTTGCCTGCTACAAATTTATACAATATGAAGTTTTTGTCGTTTTCAATAAAACTAAAAATAGCTTTGGGGTTGATTGATACTGATTGGATAAATTGTTGGAATTCTTTTTCTGCTGTTATAGTACCTAGTTCTTGATCATTGATTGCATAACTAAATATCAAAGCTTCTTCTAGTAGCCCGCGTGCTTCCTGAGCTAGATTCATGTAAATGGCAAAGAGCCAATCATGATTCATTATAAAGTTTTTGTCCTTGGCTTTACTGGCAATACTGGTGGCAACAAATGGCACAAGAATATTGTCAGTAGAGAATTGATATATTGTTTTCCATGCCTGCTCTGTGCTTACAGCGTTAGTATTTGAACCAAGGTAGCGCTCAAAACAGGCGACAAGTATGTCCTTGTGTTTATCTGGTTCATCTGAAGTGAAGGTGTCAATGAGTTCATGTAAATATTTTAAGTAGACTGCTTCATCTCCACACACTTCTAAAAGATGGAGGGTTTGGATTTTCAGCTCCAGAGGATATACAGGATCAAAAGTGATGGCTCTATAAAACTGTGCAAGTTCTACTTTATTATTCATTAAAGCGAGCGCATCAACTAGATATCTTCTAAATAGATGGTCTTCTCTTCCATCACTAGTCTCCGAAAACTCAGTCATTAAGATGGATTGCGCCTGGTCTGGGTCAATAGTCATTAAGCCGAGAGACGCTTTTTCATAGCAGCTTGTTGTTGCTTCATGATCAAGCCATTTTGTTCTACAGTTGAGAATATGATTCTTGAGGATATCAAAATTGTCTTCATGTTTAAACATGAGCAAGGCTTTGATGATTTCTTGAGCTGCGACCCCCGTTCCTCGTGGAGCTTTGGAGAGAGATTTTTTAATTCTTGAATAAGCTTTTTCTTGGGTTCTGGCTTTTTTTGTTTGTATCCACTTGAACCAGTCTTCTGTTGTGGCATGATTATACATGTACAAAACTGAGTATAGTATTTTAGTTTGTGGACCTGCAAATAGTATTTTGATATTTTGAATTATTTTGTCTTTAAAGAATTCAATGATCTCAGGGCAGAACCTGAAAACATAAAATAGAATAGTAGCAATCAGTATGCCGCCAGCGATTAATCTAAGGACTACACTAGACAAATGATAAATTTTCCTTTGTTTTACACATCTAGATGATATATTCCACTATAGGAATGCTTTAAAACTCAGAAAAATAAATTACGGCAATGCTGCGATTATCTTGTGGCGGTGCCAGGATTTTAGCTTTGTGCAAGTTCTGCTCTAGACGCTAGCTTTTTTAGTTCATCAACTTTGTCGAGTTTTTCCCAGGGTAGGTCTAACTCAGGTCGGCCAAAATGGCCATAAGCTGCAAGGTCTTGGTAAAATCTGCCGTTATGAAGTTTCGGTTGTTCACGTAATTTGAAATTCTTGATGATTGAATAAGGTCTGAAATCAAAGACTTGTTTTACCAGCTCAGTGATTTGATGATCCTCAAGGCTGCCTGTACCGAAAGTTTCGACATGCACACTAGTTGGATGGGCAACACCAATTGCATAAGAAACTTGGATTTCACACTTCGTGGCAAGTCCACCAGCTACGATGTTTTTAGCAGCATGGCGCGCAGCATAAGCCGCTGATCTATCTACTTTGGTTGGATCTTTCCCTGAGAATGCACCACCGCCGTGACGAGCATAACCACCGTAAGTGTCAACAATAATTTTGCGACCGGTAAGACCAGCATCACCTTGAGGTCCGCCCGTTACGAAACGCCCTGATGGATTGAAAAAATACCTTGTGTCTTGATCTGGCTTAAGATCAAAGTTTTTAAAGACTGGATCAACAACTTTGGCTTTAAGGTCTTGAGCAATGATTGCTTGGATTTTGTCATTGTCACTTTCTCCATTGCAGAGGGGATCATGTTGTGTAGAAATCAAGATAGTCTCAATTCTAGTTGCTTTGCCGTCCTCATATTCAAGAGTTACTTGTGCTTTTGCATCAGGTCTTAGGTAATGAATTTCTGGATCATTTTTGCGAACCTCTGCAAGTTTTTGCATGAGGCGATGCGATAGCGTGATAGCAAGTGGCATTAATTCTTCGGTTTCATCACAAGCAAAACCAAACATTAGTCCTTGGTCACCAGCACCAACTGCATCAGCCGGGTCTTGCGAACTTGCTCCACGAGCTTCTTTGGCTGTTGTTACACCTGCTGAAATATCAGGTGATTGTTGGTCAATACTTACCATGACAGCGCAGGTATCAGCATCAAAGCCACCACCTGATTTTTTGTGATAACCAATTTCACGAACTTTGTTTCTGGCAATCTCGCTTATTGGCGCATAAGCAGTTGTGGTAATTTCTCCACCGACCACTATTAAGCCAGTCGTACAAAATGTTTCACAAGCAATTCTTGCTTCTTGGTCTTCAGTAAGAATTGCATCCAATACTGCATCTGAAATTTGATCACAGATTTTGTCTGGGTGCCCTTCGCTAACTGACTCTGATGTAAATAGGTATTTTTTTGACATGGGATGAATTTTAGCATAGCCAGCCGGCATAGCCACCCGTTGCTTGAAATAAGATCCCACCCGCTGCGTGACATGCGCCACTTTTCAGATAAGTCGCAATGCTCAAATGATGTCTGTAGCCAGCTTCTCTATAAAGTTAATACTGCGACTTATCTGAAAAGTGGCGCATGTCACGCAGCGGGTGGGATCTTATTTCAAGCAACGGGTGGCTATGCCGGCTGGCTAGCTAGGTATTTTAGTCTAGTCCGCTCATTGGAGTTAAATTTTGGGCTATTTTGCTTATATTAGGAGGGATGGCAAACTCAAGCATAGAAGAATTATTGACTGAAATCCTGGTGATCAAGGACTTGTACGTTTGTGGCAGAATGAATCAATCAATTTGCCATGCAGTTATTGGCGCTGGAGACAAAGAACAGTTCTCTGCCAAAAATTGGACACAATATGAAGATCTTAGCGATTCATACGTTAAAGACTCCATCTCTGAGCTCTTATTTAGACGTGACGATATTGTAGAGCAAGTAGCTCAATGTGGTCCTGTTTCAGTGAATGTCATTTATGACACAAGCTATATCGATTTTGATGATGACCTTATCAATGACATGATGCAAGATTTTTATGGTTCTAAGGATTCAGTTGCTTTTGCAAGTTCTTATAATTACTTTGCCGAAGATTTTAACGCAATACTTTCTGAATTTGTTTTAGAAGAGTTGAGCTAGGCTTACTGCTCTGTAACCCAACTAGCTAATTCCATTAGCGCAGTTTTATATTTATTATTTTCAAGAAACTCGATTGCAGTAATTGCTTTTGCACAATGTTGTTTGGCTAAGTCTTTGCAGTAGTTGATTGAGCCAGTGCTTTCAATTAATTCAAGCACTCTTGTACTAAACTCAGTATTGCCACTTGCCATCTGGTTAATAATGGTGATCAATTCTGTGTAAGCAGCTTGATCATTTAAGGCAAGTTGCTCTAAGCAATGAAGCAAAGGCGCAGTTACTTGCCCCTCCTTCAGGTCAGAGCAAGCTGGTTTGCCAAGTGTCTTTGTAGTTGAGTTGTAATCTAAAACATCATCAATAATCTGAAAAGCTAAGCCTAATTCTTTACCGTAACTTGCACAAGCTTCTATTTTAGACTTGTTTAGCTTAATGGCAATTGCCTTGGTACTAGCTTCAAATAGTGAAGCTGTTTTTTTATAAGTCTTGGAATAGTAGTAATCCCAATCTACTGCCGTTGAGAATTTGCGTTCTACCTGCCTAATCTCACCATCACAAAGATCTTCTAATACAGAAGCATAAAGCGTAGTTATTTCATTGATACCCAGTCGCCCAAGATTGACGGCTGCTCTTGCAAACATAAAGTCACC
Source organism: Candidatus Melainabacteria bacterium (assembly GCA_018695135.1). Classification (GTDB taxonomy): domain Bacteria; phylum Cyanobacteriota; class Vampirovibrionia; order LMEP-6097; family LMEP-6097; genus JABHOV01. The sequence goes on from JABHOV010000092.1 coordinate 13,182, forward strand.
ACTGATCACAGTGACCGCATTATCAAATTTGCTATTAGTGTTAGGTTTGCCGCGACGAATTAGTGAATTGTCGATGATGTCGTCATGAACCAGGCTTGCTGTGTGAATTAATTCACTAATCTCGGCAATTAAAAAACTTGCTTCATCAATATCCTGATTAAAAGCTTTAACCAAAAGAAAACTGAGCGCGGGTCTTAGTCGTTTGCCACCTGCGGCAAAAATATCTTGCAAAATTGAACAAAGCGCACGTGAACTTGGGCTGATTTCATTGATTAAGCGATTATCAAGCTCCTGTAAGTCAGCTGCAACTGGCTCTAATATCTCTTTGATAGTTTTGGTCTTTAGTTCGATCACTGCTGTTATTGTAGCAAACCTTCAAGGATCCTCTGAAAAGGCAAAGTCTCAACCCTTATCTGTCACGTGCGTTGCACGGACAGAACCTTTTGTCATGGACCCGACTAGAAAAACTTCGTTTTTCAGCGTGTCCTTAAAGAGCTCTTTTGAATCTGCTTGCGCTAGAATTAGGAAATCTTAGATCAGGAATACATCGCTAAAACTATCAAATTGGCAAAAACAATTGCTGAGACTGAAGTGCCTGTAGCAGCTATCATTGTTAAAAATGGTGAGATTATTGCTGAAGCCTTGAATACCAGAGAACGAGATTCTTCAATATTGGGGCATGCTGAAATTAATGCAATTGAAGAAGCTGCTGCCAAGACTGGATCTTGGAATTTAGAAGGAGCTAGCATCTACGTGAATTTGGAGCCTTGTTCGATGTGTGCCGGTGCTATTTTACAAGCACATATAAAGAAGGTAGTCTTTTCTGCTTTTGATTCTAAATCAGGTGCTTTTGGCTCACGCCATAATCTTGCTACCAAAAATATGGAAATAATTGGCGGGATTCTGGAAGAAGAGAGTTTGCTGCTATTACGTGGGTTCTTTGAGGGAAAGAGAATATAGTGCAGATTAACGATAGTAAACCAATAATGAAGAAGGCTTTATTGCTTTACTCTGCAGTAGAGCTAACCAATAATCCTATAATCATCATCCAGCCCATCTAGAAACGCAGCTGGTTTCATTAAAATTTCATCAATCCGGCTAAATTGAGTCTCTCTATAAAGTCTGGTCACTTGAGCTTTCTTAATATTGTTTCTGCAATATGCACTAATAAAGAGATTAACACGAGGGTTTTCTATTCTGAGTGACTTGGTGTCAACGCCAAAATAGTCAAAGAGATGTGTGAATCTTAGCTCTATTGCCTTTTCAGTTACTTCAAAAAGTTCGGCAATAGCTTTATTGGAAAAGCCAATGCAACACAATACGAGAGTCTGTTCTAGTGCTTCACTGAGATTCTCTATATAGCGCATTGGTGCGTCTGTATGAACTTCACAGATATCAGTTGCAATCAAGCTAGTTAGTAAACGCAATCTTGGATTGAAAATTTTGGCAAGGTCTTTATGTTCTTTACCTGCTTTATTACCGAGTTTTGCATTGGTTTCATTGAGAATCCGCTCAACGCTTTTGATTGAAATATCTAATTCTTCTGCAAGAGCATTGTTACTTAAGCCGTGAGCAAGGGCTTCTATTAATGCAAGCCTTCCCGTCTTGAAAAAACCCGCTGGTTTAACAAGAATTTTTACTTCTATTGGAAAGTTAGCCAATTAGTCTTGTAATTCCTTAACGTCTTTGATTACTTGGCTCACGTGCTCGGCTGGTTTGACTTTGACATAGTGCTTAACTATTTTACCTTTAGGGTCAATCAAGAAAGAATCTCTTTGAATGCCCATGTATTTTTTGCCGTACATGTTTTTTTCAACCCAAACACCATATTTCTCTACTACTTTCTTGTCAATATCTGCAAGTAAAGGATATTTGAGTTTGTATTTATCGGCGAATTTCTCGTGTTTAGTAATATCATCGCAACTAATACCAAGTATTTGAACACCAAGCTTGGTGAGTCTCGCCATATTGTCTTTAAAGCTACAGGCTTCTGTAGTACAACCAGGAGTCATATCCTTTGGATAGAAGAAAATAATGACATATGAGCCCTCAAAATCTTGGAGATTTACTGTCTCTCCAGTCTGATCTTGCAATTTGATAGCTGGTGCCTTCTTTCCGATTAGTGTCGTTTCAGTAGTCATATCAAGGATATTTTAGCATGTGATGATTTTTTTTTGAAAATAGGCTAAAGGTTCTAGGTAAATAGGCCGATAGAATGAATTAGTCTGGGCTACAAGGTCTAGACATGACGGAGAACACCCACCATGATTAGTATAAACACAAACACCCAAAGTCTATTCGCTCAAAGAGCGCTAGGTAACAATACCTTTGATTTGCAAAAATCAATCGAGAGACTATCCACTGGATATAGAATCAATAGAGCTGGCGATGATGCAGCCGGATTGAGTATCGCTCAAGGATTAACCTCTGACATCCGAGGCACGCAAATGGCTAAAAGAAATGTCGGCGACGGTATTTCGGCTATCCAGACGGCAGAAGGAGGAATTGCCGTTATTCAAGACAATATGCAACGAATTAGAGAACTCGTTATCCAAGGTATTAACGGAACCAACTCTTCTGATGAGGCTGATGCTCTTCAAAGAGAAATCAACGAGAGAGTTAACACAATTGATGAGATT
>JABHOV010000023.1 GCA_018695135.1 Candidatus Melainabacteria bacterium
ATCATTTGTAGTTAGTTGTTTAACAGCGACTAAGTTATTTGCATTAACTAATGACTCCAAAAGTTTTTTGTGTTTTTTGCTTTGATTTGTTTTTGAGCCTGCTGATACGACTTTGGCTTTTTTGCCATTGTTTAGATCAGATTCTTTTTTGAAAGTAACCATGAGACTGCCTTCTTCATAATCACCTTCACATAAATTAGGAGCTTTGAGTTTATTCTTACTTCCTCTCTTGCCTTTATTCTTTTTTCTTTTGGCTTTCTTGCTAAGACGTTTATTGCTAGATTGAAGTTGCTTGCTTGATAATCTGAGATTAATCTGTTTCTTCTTAGCAGTTGGCGCCTTGGCCCAAGCAGTCCCCCCACCTAGCTGCAGGCAAATAATTATAATGATTAGTCTTTTAACGAGCTTTTTCACTAAGTGTCCGAATCCTTACTTACATCTATCGGTAATTAAGGTTAAGATCAGGACAGGGGTAAGTAAAGATAATATTAAACTTGGCTCATTTTGGTTAGATATTGTTGTTTTTAAAGGACTAATTAGGACTTGTTTAATTTTTAGTAGCCTCTAATCATTGTTATAATTAGCAAGTTATGACAGCAACATTGGAAGCAAAAGATTTTAAAGGCGAAGTACACCCAGACTGGTGTCCTGGCTGCGGCGATTTTGGAGTACTTAACGTATTGCAAAGAGCACTGGCTGAACTTGGCTTGCAGCAACATCAAGTTGCGGTGATTTCTGGTATTGGTTGTTCTTCAAACCTACCTGGTTTCATCAATACTTACGGCATGCACACTCTGCACGGTAGATCTTTACCAAACGCTCAAGGTTTTAAATTAGCTCACAACGATATGACTATTGTTGCAGTTGGTGGTGATGGTGATGGTTACGGAATTGGTGTTGGTCACTTGATTCACGCAATGCGCCGTAATATCGACATGACTGATATTGTCATGAACAACTCTATATATGGATTGACTACAGGTCAAACTTCTCCAACTAGTAATGAAGGTATGAAAACCAAATCTACTCCATTCGGTAATCCTGAAGCTCCGTTAAACCCAATTGCCATGGCGCTTGGATCAGGAGCTAGTTTTGTTGCTAGAGCTTTTTCTGGTAACCCAAAACAAGCCGTTGAGATTTACAAAGCTGCTATCCAGCACAAAGGATTCGCTTTAGTTGATACTTTCTCTCCTTGTGTTACTTTCAATAAAGTAAACACAGCTCAGTTTTATAGAGACAATACTTATGATCTAGCTGCTGAAGGACATGACAAAGCTGACCTGGAAGCTGCTTTTACTGTAGCAACTAGAGACACTTACGCTAGTGGCAGAATCGCTACTGGAATCTTCTATCAAAACACACGTCCTTGCTATGAAGAGGGTGAGAAAGACACTCTTGCTATTCCTATTTGTGATCATGAGCTGGGAATTAGTGCTGCTAGAGCTGAAGAGCTCAAAGATGGTTTTAAGTAAGCACCCATTTGTGATATTATTTATTACTGACTCCAATGGCGGATACTTCAGCAATTCAATTTAAACCCATCACTGTTTTTGCAGATAGGATCAATGTCTTATATGGCGTTAAGACGCATGCTTCTGTTTCAAAGATCAAACAACTTTTGCAAGAATATAGAGAAGAGGGGTTGCAGGCATTCTCTATACCTGACACTTCAAGAGCTTCAACGGACGCTAAAAGAATAAATCAAGACAGTGACCAATATCAAGCAATGGTTGTAGAGAGAGCAGCAATGATTGCTTATATGATTGAATGCGAACTGAACCCTATTTTAGATAGGACACATTTGAGTTTTAGTAAGTCATTTGCACAAATGAAAGAGCAGTTAACTAGTTTACAAGCAGGGGATAAATTTCAATCCTTCGTTCGTAATGCTTACTACAAAGTTGCAAACTTTTTTGATGCTATTTTAGGCGATGAAGGTTATGTGCGTCGTGGTTTAACTTCTAATATCAAGTTTCTATTTGGTTTAATTGCAATTTCTCCTCAACTCCTTAAAAGGCAGGGAGTTGAAATTAGAAATATCTCTAAAGAGACTTTGAAAACATCAATCCTGAATGGATTAAAACTAGCAGGTGAAATAGCAAAATACGAACAGTCAGTTTTTACAGACTCGAATCTATTAACTAAGATGTGGCACAGTTCACCAGATCAGATGACGCCAGAATATTTTGAATTGATTCATTGTGATGATGCTTACAATTTTACGGTGAATCAAGCTTATATAAGTGCTATGGAGCAAAAAGCAAGTGACGCTCAAGCCAGGTTTGCTGATTTTAGAGAGAGAGGTTTGTCTGTGCCCAAAATCACTAGTGCACCTTGTGCAGCTAAATTCGCAAAGGCTAGTGATGGGACAGCTATTATTAGCAAGACATGGAATTTCATTGTAGCTGTATTGGATGATACCAAGTTTTTTGATAAGGCACTTGGATTTTTTGGAAATCAAAAAGCTAGCTCACCACTTGAGCCTGAAGCTCCCCTTCTGGCTTAAACCAAGAACTAATTCCTTGTATCATTTTAGATACTGTATCTATAAGACTTGCTTTCTCAACATCATCACGCAGATCATTCTTGAGTCCAGTTAACTGACCAACGAGACTCTGCTGCTGTTCTTGTTTGAGTCTTTCAATCACAAAACTCAATCCAGCTCTAGTGAGAGCCGAGACATAGATCTTAGGGTTTTCTAAGGCTTGTTGTTTGTCGAGCCATTGCATCGCTTGCTCCACTGGCACAGCAAGAATCTTTTCAAAGATCTCGTTTCTTTCGCGTTTATCAATTACTTCATCAGCATTAGGCAAAAGTCCACCAAGCTCTGCAATCGTAAAATGTTGAATTTCTGAAGTGACTCCAGCACTACTAGCGTGGTTCCAGCCAACTAGATTTACTTTTTTGATTTCTCTACCGAGTTCTTCCAGCGCTTCTCTACCTGCAGCATGTTCTTTGCTTTCGCCCTTGTCCATGGCACCAGCAGCTAGTTCGATACTATATTTTGCTCCATGATCAACTTCTAGTGATTTGCGTTTGGTTACAAGAAAGAGAATTGATTTGCCACTTAGCTTGATCTGCTCTTGTGATACTTGGTTTAAGTCCGCGACTGTTTGCGCGGCTGAGGCTTGTTGGTGCAAATCCTTAGTGTCTACGACTGCGGCAACTTGAACTCCACCAGCTATATCTTCACTGCGCCTTCGAGCCCAAACCCAATTGGACTGAATGTCCTTAACTAAGTTTACAAACTTAGTACTAGCGAGAGTTTGTATCACTGTCATAAATTAAGTTTAGCAAGTTAACTAGCTTGCAGTGTGGTTGCAATGATCTTGTAGACTAGCTTTGCTACCAAAAGTCAGCTGAGTGAAAGCCCTGTATTGACGTTGGTTTTACCAGATCAAGACTAAGCAGATTCAGGAATCTGCGTTGCACAGCTGATGATGTTCCTGTCGAGTAAAAAGTTGATTATATTTATTCTATCTACACCATGACTGTCTTTTGCTGTAAAGAATTGGTCACTACTGTGGTCTTTCATGTGGTGTATCCTCTAAAGTGACACAAAAGCAGTAGAGTATTGGATATGTCCTATGAAATAGATGCTAACTTCGAGGCTATTATTTTATAAACAAGCTTTGCCACCAAAAAGTCAGCTGAGTGAAAGCCCTGAATTGGAGCCAATTCTACAATGTCAGCACCAATTAATTTTGAGTCTTGACATGCTTCACGAATGATATTGGTTGGTGTGTACCAATCCAGACCACCAGGTTCTGGAGTGCCGGTACTTGGCATCAAGGTTGAATCAAGACCATCGACATCAAAGCTGATATACAAGTTGTGATTGCCATAATTTCTAATCGTGTCTATGACGTCTTTAGAGTTCCAGTATTTGTGTTGGGAACCAGGTGAGAATCTTTTGCTACTTTCTTTGGCACCGATATCTGGATTAAAGTCCTTGTTTGCAATCCTATAGGTATAGGTTTTGTGGAATTCGTCTCTAGCGTAGAAGATAGTAATAGGCATTTCTTCAATCATGTTGTCTTCGGCTTGTTTTTCAAGTTCTCTAAGCCAGTCACATTCCCCTTTTGAGATATTGCGAATGCCGACAGAGACTATTTTGATTTTGGGACAGGCTTTGTAGATAGAATAAATTGCACAGGCATGATTGTATGGATTGCCGTTATACTCTTTACGCAAATCAGCATGGGCATCAAAATGTAAGAGCGTGAGTTTGCCTTCTGCCGCTTGGTAGGCTGCTTTGACAGCACCTAGGCTAAGAGAATGCTCGCCTCCAAGAACTATTGGGAATTTATTTCTACTATAGGAATCTGTACAGGCTTGTTCAAGAGCTGCAAATGGTTTCTCTGTGCTTGAGTCTTGCAAGTCTATGTTTACGGGATCAAGTGTTTTGATACCAAGCTCTGAAGGATCAAAGCCAAACTCATCATCAAAAAACTCTAGTTCCTGACTGGCTGCTAGTATCGCTGCTGGTCCAAGCTTAGTGCCTTGACCATAGGTGGTGGTCTGTTCATAAGGACAAGGAATAATCTCAAACTTATGATCCGCTACTACTTTAAAATCTCCGAACTTACTCATCCTTGATATCCTGGTGCTGGATTTTTGAATTTGGTTATATTGCTTTGGAATAACAATTCAACAACGCCCACTGGTCCTGATCTGTGTTTTGCGATTATTACATCTGCGATTCCTGCTTTTTCTGATTCAGGATTATAGTAATCATCTCTATAAATGAATACAACTATATCCGCATCTTGTTCGATCGATCCGCTGTCACGTAAATCAGAAAGCATCGGTCGCTTGTCTTGTCTTGACTCAACTGCCCTTGACAACTGAGATAGAGCCATCACTGGTACGTTTAATTCACGTGCCATCATTTTTAAGCCCCTAGAAATTTCAGAGATTTGATTGATACGCGAGTCGTTGGATCTTCCTTCAAGAAGCTGCAAATAATCGATGACTACTAAACCAAGTTCGCCATTGGTCATTGCTTGCAACCTACGACATTTGCCGCGCAGTTCCATTACTGATACTCCACCTGAATCGTCAAGATAGAGCGGAGCTTCACCAAGCTCACTCATTGCCGTTCCTAACCTCGCCCAGTCATCAGCATGCAATTGTCCAGACCTGACTCGTGAACTATCTACTTCTGCTCTTGAACAAAGTAGTCTTTGGACGAGTTGTTCTTTCGACATCTCCAAACTAAATAGTGCAACGGGTTTTTTTGTGTTGATTGCAACGTTTTCTGCGATGTTCAGAGCAAGTGAAGTATTATGTACGCAAATATCATTTGCTACAAAGTTGTGAGTCTCCGCTATCGTCAAGTCATAGACTTGTTCTGAGCCAAGGTGTTCGATTGATACAATCTGGTCCCAGTAAACGTCACTGCTTGCAACGTCTTTCAATTCTTGATTTCCTAATGCTGCTGCCATTGCAGCAAGACGATTACGCGAAAGCGCTCTCTTGTGTGCATGAATATTGGAAGTCGATTGGAAGCCAGATCTTTTGGCTAATGAAGACCAAGATTCTGTACCTTTGGCTCTTTCTATTGATTTCCAGATCTCGACAGGTACAAGATCTTTGTTGCTGTGTGCTTTTTTGCTTAGAATAGATTTGCGTACTTTTGCTATAGCTTCTTCTTTTGCGAAGATGCCAATTTCAGAGATAAAAGTTTTGATTGAATTTTGATCAGTAATATTGAGTTGCCACGAAGAGCGTCTGCCATCTTTGTATTTGACTGTTTTGTGACGCACTGAACTTAGAATGCCAAATCTCAATAATAAATGTTGTACTTGTTTAATCAATCTGTCTGAAACACTGGCATAGCCTAGTTGGGATTGACCTGAGCTTAATTGGCTTGCCCAACCATCTGTAGCAAATAAACGATTAAGCAAGAGAGCAATTTGAGCTTTATTTAATTTAAAAACGACTTGTGGTATTTCTTTGGTGTGTGAGTTTTTGCCTTGTAATCCCATCTCTTCTAGCCAAAGGTTGAGTGAGGATTTTTGGTTTTTGCTGATGCTGTTCAAACCTTTTGGCGCAAGCTCAGTTTCGCTGCTATCAAGCAAGTTACAAAGCTTAGTAAAACAATCTTGATCTGGTGCAATTAGTCCTTGATGCCAGAGAGTCACAAGTGAGGGGCTAACTTCTAATTCTTGGGCAATTGATTTATATGAAATATTTTTACTGTTGGCAATTTGCTTGAAATTTTGAGCAAAGATAGTTCTTTGCTCTACTAAAAATTCATGATCTTTCGAGACTCTAAAGGAGTCTGCTCTAGTGTCATTGCTACTTTTCTTTGTTTTAAGCCCAGGGTCAAAGTCAGTGACCGCCTGTATAAAGTCTTCTTGTATTTGTGGATTAGTGTTGGTGAAACTAGTCGAGCTTTTGGTTAAAGAGCCATCGCCAATTAAGTAGCCCAATAGTTTAGCTTCACAATCCCTCAGTCTCTCCTTACCAAAGACATTAATGATTCTTGGTACAGCTACTTTATCACCAGCTTGAAGCTCAGCAAGTTTTTTCCAACCTTCTATTGTTAGATAAGGATGACTGAGGGTTGTTTTGATCGCCCTGCCGCTTCGTGTTTTGACTTCAAAGATAGGCTTGATACCATCATCTATAAAGTCAGATGGTTTTGTAAACTTGAAATTCCAATTAGTATCTAGTGTTAAAAGCTTAGCATTTTGAGATTTGTAAATCTCTTCGATACTAGCAAGGCTACCATCTTCAAGCAGAATCTCAGAATCCTTTGCCAAACATTTTCCCATAGCCGGTCTAGCAGCAAGAATCAATAAATCACTTTTTTGCAAACCAGATGTTAATGTATTAAAGTCGTGATAACCAGTGTCCAAGCCAGACAGCTGGTTTTTGTTAGCTTCTCTTTCTTCAAGAATTTTCCAACTCTTGTGAACCAGGTCTCCAATATGAATCAATTGATCTTTGGATTTAGATTGCGAGAGATTGAAAATAAGCTGCTCAGCTTTGTCGACAAGTGTATCCAAATCTTCTTCGCTTTGATGACCGAGCTCAACAATATGATTACCTGCAAGAATCATATTGCGCAGTAGCGATTTGGCTTTGATGATTTTGGCATAGTGAGGAGCGTTAGCTGCAATTGGTGCATGATCAGTAAGCGCAGATAAATAACTACGACCACCAATCTCTTCAATTTGATTTTGATCTTTGAGATATTGCGAAGCAGTAAGAATATCGATGTTTTCGCTTTTCTCATTTAATCTCAAAAATGCTTCGTAGATAAGTTGATGTGCTCGCTTATAAAAGAAGTTGGCACTGTCGATATGTTCGACGACTTTGTGCAGGGCTTCGCCATCTACTAAAATGGCTCCCAATACTGCTTGTTCAGCTTCGATACTGTTGGGCAGTAGATCATTATGGTTCTTTTTGTTTGCAAAGCTTGTGCTCATTGGTTTTTAATTATAGCTGCTTAACAAGATGCTCTTTGAACAAGTTTTAAACATGTCTTTACCAAGTTGCCCCCCTGCAGGTGGTATATTAGTCTGGTGTTAACTAAATCATGATTCATCCCTCACTATATGCCAAATTAGAAGAAACCGAAACTCGATACACAGAGCTGCAAAAAAAACTTGCAGATCCAGAGATTTTTCAGAATTTGCCAGAATACCAAAAATTGTCACGCACTCTCAAGAAACTCGAAAAAACCGTTGATCAGTTTATTGACTACAAAAAATTGATTCAACAAATTGAAGAAGGCAGGACGATCTTAAAAGAAGAGAAAGATCCCGAGCTTAAAGAAATGGCACAAATGGAGATTGATGAAGCTGAGATTGCAATTCCAAAGCTCTCTGAAGAACTTAAAATACTTTTGTTACCTAAAGACATAAACGACGACAAAGATATTATTATTGAGATTCGGTCTGGTGCAGGTGGTGATGAAGCATCCATTTTTGTGGGAGATCTTTATCGTATGTATTGTAAGGTTTGCGACAATCTAGGTTTCAAGTACAATCTGGTAGATGCCAATGATGCTGAGCATGGTGGTTATAAAGAAATAGTTTTTGAAGTTAAGGGCGAAGAAGTCTACAGTAGATTCAAATATGAATCTGGTGTACATCGTGTCCAAAGAGTTCCGGCGACTGAATCGCAAGGGCGAGTGCATACCAGTACTGCCACGGTTGCAATCATGCCCGAGGCTGATGATGTAGAAATTGAAATTAGACCAGAAGACCTTATTCTCACTACTTGCCGCGCTGGTGGGGCTGGTGGACAAAATGTAAACAAAGTGGAAACCGCAGTCAGGCTTGAACACAAGCCTACAGGTCTAGTTGTTCAATGTCGCGAGGAAAGATCACAACTACAAAACCGCGAAAAAGCTTACAAGATGATCAAGGCCAAATTATATGAAGCTGAGATTCAAAGGAAGGCTGAAGCAGAACGCAGTACCCGCAAGAACCAAGTTGGTACCGGAGGTCGCGAAGAAAAAATCAGAACTTATAATTATAAGGATGACAGAGTCAGTGAGCATCGTATTAACCAAAACTTTCCACTGCGTAAGATTTTAGAAGGTGAGCTTGATGGTGTCTTTAACGCCTTGATAGCTTATGATCAGCAGATGAAGCTGCAGGAGTTAGCTGAATCCATCAGTTAGCTTGAGATTGCCCCAAAACCTCCATCTGCTGCGTTACACGTTTCCGTTGTATTACGGGGACTCAGTTCCACTTGTATAAACGATGCGTATTTAGCAACCCTGAACAATGACAGCTCAGTCAACTCAGCCTGAAAAAACTTCGCAAGCCTTGCATATGAAGCTTTTTGAGCAGTCTCTATAAATACCAGGAAAACTTTTCTGGTTTACTATATACGCAGCCTTAACTTCTTCCGGGTATAATAGAGCTATGGGGCAAGATCAGCCTAAATCCACAGAAGCTGAGAAATTCGAATCTGAACTAGACGAGTTTTTTAAAGATCGTGCTGAATTTAGAGCAAGCCAATTTTCTGACAAAACTAAAAGCCAAGCTGCTACCGAAAGGACTGAAGGTGAAGAGCTGGAGGATGCTAGTAAGGGTTCTGGGTGTTGTATGACGGGGTGTCATGACTGTCCGTGGCAATATGCAGGTTAATCCGGCATATTGCTGGTTGCGCTTCGCTGGTTGCGGTCACTACGTTCCCTGCTTAGGTCCTCTTCGAGGACGGCCTGTGAATTTTGTACTTTTTGGTAAATATAATGTGCCCAAGAGGCAGGGAACGTAGTGACCGCAACCAGGCTACGCTGGCGTAGCCGCAACCGGTGAGCAAAGAACAATCCCATTGTTCTTTGCTACACCAGAATAATAGTCATAACTCTTCTTCTTAGTCCGAACAAAACTAGTATGATCTACATGCACTAATCCAAACCTAGGCTTCATGCCAAGTGCCCATTCAAAATTGTCTAATAAACTCCAATGGAAATAACCACGGACATTGGCACCTTCATTAATTGCACGGTGAACGGCTATCAAGTGATCACGAATGAATTTGATTCTATAACCATCTTCAATATCTAGTTCGTTTTCTTCAACTTTGCTATAACCATTTTCGGTAATATAAATCGGTCTGCCCTCGAGCATTGTCGTTAGCTTCTTGTCAGTGAGTACTTTGTACAAACCCTCTGGATAAATTTCCCAACCAAGACTATTAGTTTCTGAGTCTGGATGAGGGTCAAGTTCTCCCCAAAAACTCGAATCCACATTAGGATCGGCATTGTCCTTGGCTTTAGGATTGAGTTTGTAGCTGAAGCGAGTATAGTAATTTACTCCAAGGAAATCAAGAGTGTCCATTTCAATACATGATTCGATAAAAGCATAGTTGTGTAATTGTTTGCGCACCGCGTTGGGCATTGCATTTGCTGATTGCCATTTCTTTTCGTGAAGACCTTCGTCCTTGCTTTCATATGAATATAGATTTTGTGCCAAGCCAACTTGCGCGTCGGGGTTATGCTCTTTGATGGTTTTGTAGGCGAGTTGATGCCCAAGCAGTAGTCCCTGATATGCCTGGAAGTATCTATTCCAGTCATTGCTGTGACCGGGCGGCCAGATGCCAGACTCATAACCAAAGCCAAGAAATATATTTGGCTCATTATGGGTGACCCACTTTTTGATTCTGTCGCCATAGCGCTTGACCAAAAACTCAGTAAACTTTTGAAATTCATTGGCAGTGTTGGAATTTTCCCAACCACCTTCTTTAGCTAGCCAAGTTGGAATTGTAAAATGAACAATTGTTGCAAATGGCTCTATCCGAGCTTTGTGAGCAAGTCCTGCTTTGTCTTGTAATAATTGATCCAATAGAGTGTCGTAGAACTTAGCGGCGTTTTCATCAAACTCACCAGGTCCGCGATGCAAGCGCGCCCAGTTAAAAGAAAAACGATAAGCATTATTGTTCATGCCTCGAATCAAATCAACATCTTCCATCATTTGCTCATAATGATTAACGGCTCTACCGTCATTAGTTGGCTTTTGAACTTTGTCTTTACGTCCTATCCACTCAGACCAGTCAGATAATTTACCAAGAGCTTCCTCGGGGTGACCCTCGATTTGAAAAGCAGCTGTAGCAGTACCCCAATAGAATTTATTAGGGAATTTCAAGCTATTTGTTCTGTTTTGGCTGCTCACTTAGGTCAATATACCATGCAATTAAATTAACTCATAGCTAGAATTCTTGACCCAACCTAGTGATTTGCCATATTTGATTTGTGACCAGTCAGCACCAGGTTTAACTAGTTGCAGAATTTGGCCATCGAGTAATTCAAAGAGTTCACTATAGGCTTCACTGTCTCCAGAATATGCCTTGGTTGAAATATCGGTGACGACAACTCGCTTAATATTTTTTTGCTCATAAGCAAGCCAAGCTAGATTGGCACTTGAAACTACCAAACACAAAACTACAATAAAATACAAGCTGCTATTAAACTTGAGTTTTTTGCGAAGTAAATAAAGAATATTAAAAACCAAGAAAAATATCAACGATTCAAAAATACTCAAGCCGCTATATGCGAGCATTGGATCTTGACGGAGTTTGATTTCTTCAAGCACAATTGCCAAGTTGTTATTCAGCTCTTTACTACGCGGGCTGATTTTTTTTGCTTGATAATAGTGCTTGATTGCTTTGCCATTGTTCTCTGTTTTGTATTCACTATTGGCAAGATTAATCAAGAGCATTGGATTATGCGGATCTTCTTGTGTTTGTTCTTGGTAGATAGTTTGCGCTAACTGGTAGTCTGTATCTAAATAGGCTTGGTTAGCGCTTTCTAGCTTTGCTTTATCGAGCATTTGCAAGCTCCTTTATTAAGTTAATGGCTTTGGTTCTGAAATATTCAAGTTGTTCACCTGAGCCATTGTTAGTTTGTACTGAATAATTAGCCTTGTCACTTTCTTCAAAGAAGTCATTGAGCTTAGTGCCGACTTCGGCTTGTTTATTGGCTTTGACTTTTGCTGCAAATTCTTTGAGAATGATTGAGATGTCTGAGACCTTTTCAGCATTCTTTGTTTTTTTGATATAGCTACTTATGCTTTGACCGTTACTGGCAAGATTTTTGATTGGATCAGCAAAGCCTTTGAGATATTTGTAGGCTTTGAAACAAAAAGCAATGAGGTTAATAAAGATGATCAATAAGACAAGATCTCTATTTTTGACCGGTTGTTTTTTGTGGTTAAGTATCTCTGACACTGGAACAGTAAAGAGAGTCTTGCTTGGTTTGATTGTTTTTGGTTTGATGAGATCTTGGTTCTCAAGCACTGTATCAGTAGCTTTGAGAGCGTTGGGATTAGCTATTACATCTACTTCAAACTTGTTTTTGCTATGGGTTTCATATTTCTTTGTCTTTGGGTTAAAGCTAATTAATGGCTTGGTTTTGATTGACAGCTTACCTTTGTCTTTGTTGGCAATGATTGCTGTTGTTCTTGTTGCTTCAAAGTATTTGCGGTTATTTACGATTTCAGCAACCAAGTTCTCTTTGTCGCCAAAAATACTATATTGCTTAGACTCATAAACCATCTCGGGGCTAAGTGCAGCTGAATTACCGTCACCATTGATTTGTGTTTCCAGACTAATTGCATCACCTGATTTGACAGTTGCTTCTTTGAGGCTGTGAATGACAGCAAGTTCACCAACATAGCCAGTAAAGTCTTTAGGTGCGCCTGGTGGGAAGTTTTGAACTTCTACTGTGATAGCTTGAGTTAAGAGCTGACGCTTTTTTTCAACCAAAAATGGATTCATGAATTTGAATGGATCAACTTGCCTCATATCACGGTCTTCAAGTATCACTGTGTCAATTGCAGTTGCTGGAATAATTGAAGTGCCGGCTTTAGCTGGATAGAGAATGAAATCAATTTCGTAGATATAGTATTCGCTTCTATTAAATACTTCTTGGTATTCCTTTGCTTTATTGTCACGTTCAACTATGAAATTATCGAGTTGTAACGGCTGGAGATTAAGAGTGCGCAAATTACCTTTATGATAAATCTTTAGCTTGAGATTCATTTGTTCATTGGTATAGGGCTTGTCATTATTTAATTCAAACTTGGCAAAGATATCTTGTTCTTTTTTCTTGGCTACTGGTTTCTTTGTAGCCGCTGAGTTGTGCGGCAAGCTAGTTGCTTGTTTGACGGGGACTGAATTGACCGGGCTTACTGTGTTAACAGTGATTGCCACGGGGTCTGTGTCATAAGTTAATGGACCTGATTTGACTTTGACTGACGGAATAGTGATTATGCCTGGATGCTTTGGTTTAATCACATACTTATACGTGATTGATTTATCAGACTTGCCGTTAACCAGGCGAAAGCTTTTGGAGCTTGAAGTTGCAGTGACTGTGTAGTCAGCAGTATCCTGTGCAAAATGGACAAACTCTGGATCAAGATTGTAAATAGCAACAGTTAAGGTGACAACTTCATTGAGCTTGATGGTTCTGGTGTCTACTAGTGCTTCGATTTTAGAAGTCACAGCAAAACTAGCTGTGCCAATACACAACAAAACAAGTGCAATCAAAGATGATCTGATTTTAATCATGCATTTTCTTGATAATCGAACTAGTAGATTTGCCATCAACAAGTTCAATTAGTTCTATTTTAGCGCCAATTTCTTGACTGGCAGCATATTCAGGCAAGCTTTCTGCTTGATAATCTGCACCTTTGGTATAAATATTAGGTTTGACCATACGCAAGAATTCACTAGCATCCAGCTCATCAAAAATAATGACATGATCCACCGGTTTCAAACCAAGTAACAGAGCCGCTCTATCCGTTCCTGAGTTGATTGGTCTTGATTCGCCTTTGAGTTTTTTGACGCTGGCATCTGAATTCAAGCCAACCACTAAGATATCTCCAAGAGCTTTAGATCTTTCTAAGTATTTAAGATGCCCTAGATGCAAAATATCAAAACAACCATTGGTCGCGACTACTATTTTGCCTTGAGCTTTGGCAGCTTCGATAATTTTGATTATTTCTGAATTAGTCATTTGGGAAACACTTTGCTGCTTGGCAATCATTTGGTAGAGGACATTCCTCTATTAATTTCATTTTAACCCATTCTTTACGGAAGCACTCTCTTGCTTCAACATAGTCGTAAGCAAAATCAAAAATCTCTTCCATGCTTTGTGAATGCAGCTCAGCTAGAGCTTTTAGTGAATAAAACTCTTCAGTGTAGCCTAGGGCTAGGTTCATATTAAAAATTCGACGACAAATCGGCGCCCCTGTCACACAGCAAGTTTGGATGTTACTATGTTCGCTCATAAGACTTATTACGAGTGATCTGAAGAATTATAAATCATGTTGATTGCTTCAAGTACCGGTTTTGGAGGATCTGGATCTTCCTTGGTATCTTCTTTAATTTGTTTAGCAATTCTAGCCATGTCTTTAGTTAACTCATAAATATTTGGCTCTTGGTCTGTTAAGTCACTCAAGAGAGCATGTGTTAGATGATGTTCGTCGTTCTTTTTG
>JABHOV010000021.1 GCA_018695135.1 Candidatus Melainabacteria bacterium
AAAAGCAATTGGGCTAATAAATAAAGAGACCAAAGTCATAATAGAAGCCAATTGATCTTTGCAACTGAGCTTGAAATAGCCCACTGCCAAAATAAATATCCAAATGAAAGACCTTGCATGAACGACTGACAAATGATCTGTGCACCAAAGCATAGTTGCAAAAGCAGTAGTGAAACCAAGTGACAATATCTTATTGGATGATAATTTATCAAAAAATAAAAAGGCAACTAAAGAGGTTAATGCTGCCAATATAATGGCAGCAAATTTGGTAAAGAATATCAAGTTAGACGTCAAAAAAGGAGCAACTGCATAAATTATCCAAAGCAAGGGTAATCGATCAAAACTACCACTATAAATATCTGCGATGAAATCATTCGGAAAAAGACTTGGGTCCCAAAAGCGCCAAACCCAAAACATACTTTGTCTAAAGTCATCTTGCACTACATTGTCATTAAACAATAGTGGCCCAACAACTTGAATTGCAATTAGAAATCCAATCAAAGCCGCCAAACTAGGGTACAAATACTTATTCTTGGTCATATGCCAAACTCCTTAGCCCAAAGCTGAAAACTTAAAAGCGACCAGAGTAATTTACGTTGATTCAATTCACCATTAACGTGCTGATCAATCAAAGTCTTAACGCCCTCGTATTCAAAAACTCCTTGACTCTCCAATCTATCCTTAGACAAAAGATCCATCATCACTGGCTTTAAATCTCCAGCAAGCCATTCACTAAGTGGAATACCAAAACCTTTTTTAGGTCTATCAATGATTTCATTTGGCAAGTACTTTCTAGCCAACTCTTTAAGAATATATTTACCAGTAAAACGTTTTAATTTATAACGCTCAGGCAAACTTGCAGCATATTCAACCATTCGATAATCCAAAAACGGTGCTCGCACTTCTAGCGAGTTCATCATACTGGCTCTATCCACCTTCACTAAAATATCATCGGTCAAATACATCTTCTGACTCAAATAAAGTAAACGATCAAGCTCACGATGAATATTGACACGTGAAAGATAGCGATTCACATCTTCATAGGCAAATTCACCTTGCAGCTCGCTTCTCATCGCTGGACTTAAGACTGATCCTCTTTCCTGGTCAGTAAATCCAGCCATCCATTTAAAAAACCTAATCTCACCAGCAACACCTGCTCCGCGCAAGAACTGCCTCAGCTGAAAATCCATGCTCATATTTTTATTAGAAGTGGGCAAAAGACTACTGCCCTGCTCCAAAGTCTTACTAATAAAGGTCCGCAGCTCATAAGGAAAAATATTGTAGATATTCACCAGCTTATTAGCTAAGTAAGTAGGGTAGCCAGCAAATAATTCATCAGCACCATCGCCGCCCAATACTGTTTTCATCTTGGTAGCAGCAAGTTTAGATACAAAATAAGTCGGCACCAAAGACGCGTCCGCCATCGGCTCATCCATAATACTACCGAGCTTATCAACCAAGCCAAGCATGTCTTTGGCTGAAACATGTTCACTATGATGATCCAGACCAAACTTTTTAACGACAATATCAATATATTCTGACTCGTCATAGCTCTTCTCATTAAAGCAAATAGAAAAACTCTGAATTGGTTTTTGCTGTTGTTTACATGCAATTGCTGTAACCAAACTTGAATCAACCCCGCCACTCAGAAAAACACCAACTGGCACATCAGCTTGCAAACGCAATCTAACAGCATCATTTAATAGTTCATCCATCTCAGCAATTGCCTGAGCTGAGCTCTCTACTGGGCTGTGATTAAACTGCGGGCTTGGATAATTCCAATAAAAATCCTTAAAGCATTTGTCCTTAGACAAAACCATAAACTGTCCAGCTTCAAGCTTGTGGGTATTTTCAAAAATA
This sequence comes from Candidatus Melainabacteria bacterium, assembly GCA_018695135.1. GTDB lineage: Bacteria > Cyanobacteriota > Vampirovibrionia > LMEP-6097 > LMEP-6097 > JABHOV01. The sequence continues at coordinate 1,861 of JABHOV010000021.1, forward strand.
GTGCAAGGACCAGGAATATATTCATAGGTCATGAACTTACTCAAGCCTCTAGCCGAAAGTTTTTTGATGAACTTAGGATGTTTGACTAGTGACTTCAGTTCAGAAGAAAAAATCAACTCACCATTGTTTTGATAATAGAAGAGTGGTTTTTTACCAGCTCTATCACGCGCTAGCACTAGTTCCTGACTTCTTTTGTCCCAGATGGCGAGCGCGAACATGCCATTGAAATGCCTAAACGCATCTTTGCCATGCTTACGATACATCGCGAGCACCACTTCAGTATCAGACTCAGTCTTGAACTTAAAACCCTCTTGAACTAACTGTGACTTGAGCTCTTTGTAGTTATAAATCTCACCATTAAAAGTGATACTCAAATCACCTTGAATATCCGTCATTGGTTGCTGCCCGTCAGACAAACCGACAATACTCAAACGTCTATGTCCAAAACTCACATCATCTATATGTGTCTGTCCCCATTCATCAGGACCACGATGCGCAATCGCATCACACATAGCAGTTATAACCTGCCGTCTATCATAAGCATCTGCACCAAAATTAGTAAATCCCGCGATTCCACACATATTTTCAAAAGAGACTAGTTGCGAAAGCAAGTTTCGCAGGTCTCTGCTTTCATGATAACAGATAAATCAAAAAGGCAAGTCCTTCGTTGATGGTGATATAATATACTTGATTTGTGAGCCCAACAATACTACGATTCAAAGCTTATAGGTTATTTTTCTTTTCTAATGAAGGGTCTCCGCTAGAACCAATCCACGTACATATTAGAAAAGGACAAGCATTAGCTAAATTTTGGCTTGAACCAAGTACTTATTTGTCTGAAAATTATGGATTTAACTCCAAGGAGCTTAAAGAAATTGAGGAGCTAATTAGAAAAAATGAACAAGAAATTAAAACAAAATGGAATCAATACTTCAGTGAGTGAAGCAACTGCTACTTCAATAGAACTTGATGATAAAATTCTGTGGGTTCACCTTGCTGATGGTAGGCAACTTGGAGTACCTTTAGTTTATTTCCCACGTTTGCTAAACGCAAACAAAGATGATTTAAATAATTATGAGTTAAGTGGTAGTGGACGAGGTATCCACTGGGAGAAGCTCGATGAAGATATCAGCATAAAAGGTTTGCTTTTAGGATTACCTGATCAAACGAAGCTTGGTAGAACCTTGCTTTAGACATTGCTTAGCTTCAAACGGGATTGTGTTCAAAGCAAAACTAAGTAAACGCACTTGTATTATTTTACAACAAGATTGATTTTCACAAACAGTTCTTGCCACGGGAGAATTTCTATATTACCTTGCATACTAGCTTTAAGTGCTGTACATGCACAAAACAATCTGGCATTTGGGCAGATTTGAGCAAAAGATTTTAATCCAGCGAAACTCTGGTTAGCGGGGTTATTGCTTGACTTAATTTCAATTGCATATATTTCACCTTGAGGTGTTTTAATGATCAAATCCACTTCCAAATTGCTTTGAGTACGATAAAAACTAAACTCATAATCATTATCTGCATATTTTGAGATACCAATGATTTCTCGAATCAAAAAGTGTTCAAAAGCTTCTCCATATTCTTTAGTTTTTTTCTCAAGCTCCAAGCTGGTTTTTCTAGAGATCGCTCGATGCACTCCAGTATCAAAAAAATAAAACTTCGGATGTTTTCTAATCTTTTTAGCTATAGAATCAGTAAAAGGCATAAGAAAAAAACCTAATAAAGTATCTTCCAAAACCTGAAAATAATTTTTGACAGTGTGCGCTTCCATATTGATGCCTCTTGCAATCGTCGAATAATTAAGAATATTGCCATTCTCTTGTGCAGCAAGCTTGAGGAACATCAAGAAACTTCCTAAATTCCGAGTGATTGCTTCTGCTTTAATTTCCTCTTCCAGATAGGTGTTCACGTAGGATTTAAGGTATTTCTGGGCTTCCATTGTTCTACCTGATTGAGCAAGAAGATAGATTTGAGGCAAAGTACCGTATTCAAGGGCTGTTTTAAGATCAAAATCACCCTTTAATTCTTGATGTGTTAATGGACCAAGAGACAAAGTCCAAGCTCGACCACCCAAAAGATTAGCCCCTTGATTTTTTAGTTTTCTAGCACTAGAACCACTAAGAATAAAATTAATTGATTTATATTTTTCTATTAAGCTATGAACTTCATCTAAAAGCTCCGGCAACTTTTGAATCTCATCAATAACTACATGCTTGATAGTATCCTTTTTTGCTTCCACTTGTGATCTAAAAGCGGAGGGATCAGTGCTAAGTACTATAAACTCTTCTAAAACTAATAGATCAAAATAGAGGGTAGATGAATCTATGAAAGTATTCCGAATCAAGGTAGTTTTACCTACTTGTCTTGGCCCAAAGAGAAAAAAGCTACTCTCTGTAGGTAGCTCAAGAGATCTTGGGATTTCTTTCAAATTAGTCATCTATAAATATCGCAATCCTATTACCAAATATACCACATTTTCAGCAATTCTATTACTGTTTATCCCCAAAGATAGCTCTCTAATTCCCCAGCCGAAGCCTCCCAACTCAAAGTCTGCAAAGTCTCTTGACTAATCCCAGCTTCAATAGCACTAGGATCCTCGATCAGTTCTTTAATCAAAGCGACGTACTCACTTGCTTCATTTGTTTTGAGTAATTTACCGCGTCCGGTATTTTCAATAAAAAACCTAGTGTCTGGAATATCATTAGCTAATACATACATGCCTGAAGCAATAGCTTCAACCAAGACATTTGAAACACCTTCAACAATACTTGGGAAAATCAAAAGATCACAAAGTTGATAGTAAGTCTCTAGCTCTTGCCTGTTAAGCCAGCCCAAAATTGTCACTCGCGACTCTAATTTATATTCAGCAATCTTAGCCAAGAGTAAATCAAAATCAGGTCCATCACCAACTATATAAAGATGTAAATCAAGCTCGCTTGCTTGTTGAAGAATTTCAGGTAGTACTAAGAAGTTCTTTTGTTTTTTGACCATGCGCCCAACAAACAAAAGCTTGAGCTTGTCATTGACTTTCTTTGTTTTAGCCAAGCGCGGTTCAAGACCATTCGGAATATTAATAGCTTCCTTGTCGACTAATAATTTATCAGCCAATTCTTTTAAAAACATACCGTTGCTAAAAACATTCGTTGTGTTTTTCAATATCAAACTTGTCAAAGGTGCGAGCACGGCATGATAGGCATCAGTCAAATCCACAAAACCAGGTATATCACCGCCTCTTGCAAAAACACTAAACGGCACATTATGAAACCACTTCAAAGCAAGCCCCAGCGCACCAAAAGGACTAACAAAAAATATCAAAGCATGATCCGGCTTGTAAACTTGAACCAGATTACCCAAACGCAAAAAAGCCGAGAGCATAAAACAAAACATCTGAAATGGATTTGATTTGTGTTGATCTTTACGACCGGCTGGGATTCTCACAATCACTAGATCACCATGCTCTTCTCGCAAAGGTAAATCGGCATAAGCCGAAGTCAAAACAACTACTTTGGTTCCTCTTGCTGCAAGCAACTGTGCATACTGACGGCAAGCATTAGCAGCACCGCCACCAATAGGCGGATATTCATAACTTACTAGCAAAAGACTTTTCATCGACTACGACTAAAGTAAAGCTCGTTATTCAACAAGCCATTATGTACCTTGAGGTTCTCTAAATTAAATCCTTGTGGCTTAAGGTGCTTAAACAAAACATCTGCTTTGGCATATTCATAAGGATAGCCGCCAAGCCAATCCTTGATATCAACACTCCATGACATTCCGCGCAATTGCTTATGCTCGCGAATAGCACGAACCGGATTACGTAAAGTAAGCAAGTAAACTAAGATCATTGCTGACTGTGCCGCTAAGTCAATCAATGACTGAATAAAGCCAGGCATGCTCATGTAGAATTTCTTTTCCCAAAGCCAAATCTTGGAATTACCAATACGTCCATCAGGCATAAACTGAAAACCATCAGCATCATTATAAATAGCAATATAGAATCCGCCATTCTTAGCAACTCTCGCTGCAGCGTTATCAATAGCCTTCCACATCTCACCAGTGTGATGAAGCACTCCCCAAGAATAAACAAAATCAAATTCACCAAGTGAAGTCATAAACTCATTATCCAAAACAGAACCATGAACAACTTTCCAATCATCTGGATTATTCATTGATTCTTTGAGCTGCTGGCAACAAGCTACCGAGTTTTGATCAATGTCCATACTGACAATCGCTTTAGCACCAAGCTTGCGAGCAGCTAGTGAAAACAATCCACTGCCACAACCAATATCAAGAAAGGTCTTTCCTTTGAGCGCATCTTTACCGCAAAACTCTTCAAGAGATTTGACGGCTTCAGCTATCCGTTCTTCATTAAGATGTTTATCAACAAAACCTTGCCAGTTTTGTCCGAAAGCAAAAGCTTTCTCTCCGCTAGATTCAACAATTACAGTATTAGTCATGAACTTCCCTAGAAATTACCTTTGGTCTATTGTAGTGTAATTCTGCTCGTTTGCGCCAGTATATATTTGTCTTGGTCTAAAGATTTTCTTGACTCCGCTATCACGCTGCTCTTTCCAGTGTGCTAACCAGCCAGGAATTCTACCAAGTGCAAACATCACAGTAAACATATCAACTGGGATATTAAGTGCTTTGTAGATGATTCCAGAATAGAAATCTACATTTGGGTATAAATTGCGACTAACGAAGTACTCATCCTTAAGTGCTTCTTCTTCAAGTCCTCTTGCAAGGTCAAGCAAAGGATCACTAACACCAAGTTTGCTTAAAACAGTATCGCAAGACTGACGTAAGATCTTCGCTCTTGGGTCAAAGTTCTTATATACTCTATGACCAAAGCCCATCAATCTAATATTGGTTTTCTTGTCTTTTACTTTACCCAAGAAAGTCTTGTAATCATCTCCACTAGCCCGGATTCCTTCAAGCATGTCGAGTACAGCTTGATTGGCGCCACCATGAAGTGGTCCCCAAAGAGCTGAGATTCCAGCAGAAACAGCTGCGTACATACTTGCTCCAGAGCTTTGTACAGTACGAACAGTAGAAGTAGAACAGTTTTGTTCGTGATCAGCATGTAAAATCAATAATTGATTAATCACCTTAACGATATCTGGATCAATTTCATAAGGCTCAGTTGGTACAGCAAACATCATATTGAGGAAGTTACTGCAATAAGTAAGTGAGTTGTCTGGATAAATCAAAGGTTGTCCAATTGATTTTTTGTAAGAGAAAGCTGCGATCGTTCTTAGTTTAGAAAGAATACGAATGATGTCAAGATCCACTTGTTCATCACTTGGCGTATCGTGTGACTCAGGATAGTAAGTTGACAGAGAGCTAGTCATAGAGCTCAATATAGCCATTGGGTGAGCCGTGCTTGGGAAGCCAGAAAATAAATGAATCATGTCTTCGTGCAACAAAGAATGCTTGGTAAGTCCTTGAGAAAAAGCATCGAGTTCAGTTTTGTTTGCTAATTTACCATTGATTAGAAGATATGCAACTTCAACGAATGTTGATTTCTCTGCAAGTTCTTCGATACCGTAACCTCTGTATCTAAGGATTCCTTTTTCGCCATCAATAAATGTAATTGCACTTGTGCAAGAACCAGTATTCACAAAACCATTATCGAGAGTTATAATTCCAGTTTCAGCCCTCAACTTAGAAATATCAATTGCTCTTTCACCTTCTGTGCCCTCAACAATCGGACAATCAAGTTGTTTGCCATCTATATTTATGCTTGCGCTAGTTTTCGTCTCTGTATTAGAACTCATATGTTTTATCTTCCCATAAATCAGTGATTTTATGTAATCAACTAATTAGTCCAGTCCGTAATACGTATTAAACCAGGGATCCAATACTCCTGATACAATACTTAACTGATGGCAAGTAAAAAAAGAGATAGTTGGTCCAGTAATTTCGGTTTTATAATGGCTGCTGCTGGAGCTGCAATTGGTTTAGGCAATATTTGGCGTTTCCCATATATTTGTGGAGAAAACGGTGGAGGTGCCTTCCTTATAGTTTACTTAGCCTGTGTCTTTTTGATCGGCATGCCCGTTTTGGTTGGCGAGCTACTCATCGGTAGAAAAGCCGGAATAGGTGGCGCTGGTGCATTTAGCGCCTTGATCAAAAAAAACAAAAAGCTTTGGGGCTATGTTGGTCTTCTTGGAATTCTTGCTGGATTTTTAATTACTAGTTATTACACCATCATCGCTGGCTGGACACTTGAATATCTCTGGCAATCATTTATGGGCAACGTAGCTACAATGGATGCTGAAAGTTCTAAGAACTATTTTGATACTTTCATGGCATCTAACCCACGTCAAATTTTTTGGCATGTTGGCTTTTCAATTATCACTATTGCAATTGTTTCTGGTGGTGTTAGTGGTGGCATCGAAAAAGTAGCCAGTATTCTTATGCCGGTTTTACTTTTTATACTTGTTGGTCTTGCTTTGTTCGGATTGAATTTAGAAGCGTCAATGCAAGCTGCTGGCAGCGGAATTGCTAAATCTATTGACTTTATGTTTCATCCACGCTGGGAGCAATTCACAGCTGAATCCATGTTCCAAGCACTTGGGCAAGCTGCCTTCTCTTTGAGTATCGCTGTTGGAACCATGGTCGCTTATGGTAGCTACCTCAAGAAAAACGAAAACATTGCCAATCTTGGTGCAATCGTTGTTGTCATGGATACAATGGTAGGTATCCTTGGTGGACTTGTGATTTTCCCTATCGTTTTTGCTTTTGGCTTAGACCCTGAAGCAGGTACTGGGCTGATTTTCGTTACTTTACCTAATTTATTTTCACAAATACCTGGTGGCGCAGTTCTTGCTCCACTATTCTATATTTTACTTTTCTTTGCAGCTTTAACTTCTTCAATCTCTTTATTAGAGCCTTGTGTAACTCACCTGGTTGATGCACATAAATACAAAAGAATTCCTGCAACTCTAGTTTCAGGAGCTGCTGCAACAGTGCTTGGTATCTTCTGGATCGTTTCAAGCTCTCTTGAACAAACTGGTTTATTTACCAATATTGATAAATTTATTTCTAATTTGATGGTTCCAACAAATGCAATTCTGATTGCTATCTTTGTTGGTTGGGTCTTAGACAAAAAGATGCTCAGAAAAGAATTGCCTAAAACTTCACAGCTCTATTTTGATATATTTATTTTCCTTTGTAAGTGGGTTTGTCCTGTTGTGGTTACCACCATCCTAATTCGCGGCATCTAGTATTAGGCTCGCTTCACTCGCCGGTTGTGTCGCAGCATAGCTGCTCCTGGTTGCGCTTCGCTGGTTGCGTCCTCTCTCGAGGACTGTTTGCGGGCTTACGCCCTGAATATCCTGTGTCATTGCGAGCGTCAGTGAAGCAATGACAGTTATCATACTCAACTAAGCCAATCAGCAATGTCCTGACTAACCTGCTGGCAGCAAGTTCTTGACCAAATCCAATCATGATCTGCATCATTATAAACTTTAAAAACTTTATTCGGTACATTAATCAACTCAAAATACTCTTGTTGAGTTGAATTATCAACAACTTTATCATCTTCAATTTGAATCATAAACACAGGCGCTTCAAATTCAGTCATGCGTTTTTTACTTGCAACTCTCAGCTTCATTATTTCAAGCAACATAGTTTGTGTTACTTCCGAAATCCGTAAAGGATCTGCGTCTGCAGGAGTCGATTTTTTTGCTGAGCTTGGTAACTTGACATAGACATCACGTTGCAAAATCAATTTATCAATTACAACCTTGCGCAAGGTACTAAAGAAAAAACTCTGATTGAATGTACTGGAAGATCCCTTAAAACCAGGCACAGAAAGTATTAGAGGACTTGTAGCATCAAGTCCAGTCATGCATGAAGCAATCAAAGCACCAAGACTATGTCCCAAAACTACAATCCTGGCATCAGGATTATTAGCTTTAAGTTCATTATATTTTTTTTGACTGAAATTAATCCAATCTTGGTAAGAGTCAATATGCCCTTTGGTGAATTCACTTTCACTTTGTTCACCATGATTAGTTCCAAATCCAGGAAGATCAAAAGCATAAAAACTTATACCCTGTTTCTTAAGATCATCTTCAAGATTTTTAAACCACTCACAATGTCCACCTAGTCCGTGAATTCCAAATATAATTGTTTTTACCATAATATCAACACCGGGTCGTAACGGCGTAACGCTTTGCTAATACATTTTATCCCTATTTTGCTTCGAGGCTAACAATAATTCATTTCAAGCAAATTTTCACTTGAGAAGAAGTAACACGTATTAGCAAAGCGTTACGCCGTTACGACCCGGTGTTGATTAGACCTTGACTGTTGCTACCGAGTCAGAATTCTTGTAAAGCTCCAGAGCGAATCTACCACAAGCATGGGAGAGCATATTACAAGCAATACGAGGGTAATGCCCATCAAAAACACGAGCGACAAAATCAAAGACACTCTCAAACATAAAGAAGATCCCAGAAATATTTTGTAATTTATTTTTTGTTGCAAGCATTGCCCAATCAAAAAGTGGTCCGGAAAGATCACGCAATGGTCCAAACAAACCTTCCTTGCCCGTCAGCATATAACCAATAGAAGCAAGCGCTGAACCCACACTACTCAAAAAAGCATGATGACCTTTGGTCTCTTTGGTCAATATTGTCCCAAGAGGATTTTGAATAAATTCTTTTGTCAAAGTACCAAGCATCTTGCTAACTTCTTTAAATCCAGTTTTAATATCAGGGAAAATCCCATCCTTGAATTTATCCTTGAGACGAGGATCAGTTGCAACCCAAAGCTGATCCAAGGCTGTTGGCAAGCCTCTTAGCAAGTATGTATATTTAAGACTGCCAAACCAAGGAAAAATCATCTCACCAAGGAAACCCAGCATCATAAAAATATTTTTCTTTTCTTTTCCGTTAGCAACTCCGCTTGCTCCATAAAAAACAAAACTCATATTGAGAATGTTGTTTACACTTGCTTCAATAAATTTCTTGGTCTTATCACTAAATTTCATCAAGATCATTGGTGCCGCCAAAAGATTAGAAGCAAAAGCAACCCAGCTTGACCAAGTAGCTGCCTTATCAAGATTCTTTTTCCATATTGGTGCCTGGTAACTTGAACCCTCTCGATCTGTTGCAAGCTGGGTTAATTGATCACGATTTTCATCCATAGCAAAACTAGGACTCGCTAATTGCACATGGCTTTCTTGGCCCTGCAAAGCAAAGTCCATCGCAGGTGATTCTGCAATAGTGTTTGTTTTTGTCATTCGATGTCTCTAGTCAATACGCTAAGACTAATTAATTATACTACGCCAGACAGAATGGCTTCTCGAAGCAAATAACTAACCAAAAAGCCTAAAAAACCACCAATTATAACTTGTTTCGGACTATGTCCTAATAATTCTTTGAGTTTGGCACCACTTAAATGATGAGTATCAGAGACCAATTCAGCCAAAATACTATTGAGTACGGCAGCTTGTTTTCCAGCTGCTCGTCTTACTCCCGCGGAGTCGTACATTACCACTATTGCAAAAGTTGTTGCCAATGCAAAAATTGTCGAATCAAATCCATGTAAAAATCCAATCGTTGTTGCCATCGCCACAACCGATGAGCTGTGACTTGAAGGCATCCCTCCAGTAGTAAAAAGCATACGCAAATCTGCTTTCTTATGCTGCATAGCAAAGACGATAGTCTTGATTATCTGCGCTGTAACATTGGCTATCACTAAAGCAGTGAGAACCTCATAACCTGTCGAATCAATTTTGGCGAGAAAGGACATAGTCAGCAAGTGCTTTTAATTTCTCCGAATTAGGAATCACATCAAGTGCTGCTTTCGCTTGCCCAATGAGCTCTTCTGCCATTATACCCGCTTTATCAAGTCCGTAGAACTTGACATAGGTAGCTTTATTTTGCTCAATATCTTTAGCAGCCGTCTTGCCAAGCTGCTCTGTACTTGCAGTGACATCCAAAATATCATCAACAATCTGAAAAGCCAAACCAATTTTGCTTGAATAATTCTCTAGAGCATCAATTTGCACTTGATTAGCCCCTACCATCTTAGCTGCTAGCACAACTGATGCTCTCAATAAAGCACCGGTCTTAAGTTCTTGCATTGATTGCATTTGAGTCATAGACACTTGCTGTTCAGGCAATTCCAGATCCATAGCCTGCCCGGCAATCATGTCCTTAATAGCTTCAATAAATTCATTAATCACTTCGGCTTGTGGCTTTGCCTCTAGCAAAAGCTGAATTGGATAACAAAGCAAAGTATCACCAGCTAGTAAAGCGATTGCTTCTCCAAAAACCTTGTGGTTAGTTGACTTGCCTCTCCGCAAATCATCATCATCCATACAAGGAAGATCATCATGAATCAAAGAACCACAATGAACTAGTTCAACAGCAAGTGCCAGCTTCAATGCAGGATTGTCTCTAACAGGAATTTCTTTTGATTGAATCGCTTCAGCTGTCATCAATGACAAAATCGGTCTAAGTCTTTTGCCGCCATTGCTTACACTGTATTGAATTGATTGTAATAACTGTGATTGTGCTAAATTATCAAGCTTGGAATTTTCTAAAAGCTCAGTGAGCTCAAGATCAATGGCTGACTTATAGTCAGCGAGGGTTACTTTGAGACTTGTTTCTTCGACAGTCATTGGTTTTATTCTAGCATTAGAATTATTGAGGTCTAACATTGTCAAAGCTTTGCAAAACCTGCCTCCAAGTCCTAACTACATCAAGATCATCTTCATTTGCAAGAGCAGAATAGTATCGGTATTGAGCCTTTTCATAAGCCGTTTGAGGCTCAGCACCCACATTTTCATAATTATCAAATACTTCAGCAAACGCTTCTTGGGCTTCAAAAAACTCATCCTCAGCACTTGCTGTAAACACACCAGTATCAAGCTGTGTGAAATCAAAGAACTTTGCAGCGACAGTTAAATCAGTAAAACTTAATTCAGATTCTTGTTCTTGATCTAGAATCTTAACTTCATGAAATGGATCAACTCCTTCTGCCAAAAGAAAATCGATATAAGCAAGATCTGGTATATCTTCTACTGAAACCGATACATCTAAAAGTGTTTCATCCGTAGTTTCCATATGAAAATCTCTAAAAGAATAACCATGTTCTTTAGCAAATTTCAATAATCGAAGACCAATCTCAGTCGGCGTATCAAACTTAATAACGGTTGCAACGGCATCTTCTCCCCAGCCATCAAATAAGCTATTTAAAGTCTCATGATTAGCAAATGCAGCATTAAAGTATTCTTGTATCTGCTTTGCCCGACTATTAAAGATCTGCTCCGGCTCACAATCTAAATCATCAGCGACACGTCCAATCTCGGATAACAAAAAAGCAAGTTTTGAAATATTAGGACCACTTTTAGTTGCATTCTCTCCAGCTGCATCCAAAGTATAACTAGCTCCATGATCTATCAAATAATTAGCAACACGTAAATTTTGAGTCTTCTCAATCAAATACCCTTCACCACCTGCAGCACGGCTTGGATCAAGTAAATCAAGAGCGGCACCAAACATCACCCCCCTAGATTTTGCAATATCTAATAATTTCAAAGCAATCTCAGTCCTAGCCAAGGCTTGAGACTTTGCTTGATGAGGTTCAATACTTGGCAAAATGAAGCTCCCCGATGCAGAGCATAGGGGTATCTCCATTTTATCGGGTGCCTTTTAGAGTCATTAGGTTTCAACAAAAAATCCAAAGCACCCGATGCAATCTTTTGTTATTTTTTAATCGTCTACTTGGTTTTAATTCCCTCATTGGAAAACCTTCCATTTTGCTCAGCAAGCTGCGGGGAATTAAACCCAAAGACGATTAAAAGCAGGGAAAAATTCTTGTAATGCGTTTTTGGAAATATACTGACGAGGATTCAAGTTAAATACCTTCCTGTAAATTTCTTCATGTTTATTAAGGACACGCTGAAAAACGAAGTTTTTCTAGTCGGGTCCATGAAAAATGGTTCTGTCCGTGCTTAACATGGTTGTGAAAAAAAGCAGGGATGATGACGAAGAAAGTATGACCCATGTTGGGTCTGTAAAGACCCCAACGTGACAGATAAGGGTTGAGACTTGTATTTTTCAGAGCATCCTTAATAGAACTGGTATCCGGCAAAGAAGGTTGATATCTTCTATTTTCAATCAAGTCTGGATCTTCATATGACAAAGCCATAATCATCGTCAATGGAGACTCCTCTAAGCCTGGAATGTCTGCATTAAAATCAAAATCAGGATTCTTACAAATTCGAATCAAGCTCTCTAATTTTTTTTCATCTAAATCATTACTTAATCGCAAATCTTTTAAAGTGGCATCTAGCAAAGTATCAAAAGCTCTAGCTTGCTTTTGCTTGGAAGCTAATAAGTCTGGAGGCAAAATCTCAAGATCTGCTTTACTTAACTTAGTAATCGACATTCTCTGTTCCAAATGACGGGTATCTTGCCCTGCTAATGCCAACTTGTCATCCTTTTTTCTATATGAAGTGGCTCCAGCAGCTATTGTTTGAGCGGCATCAACTACATAAATACCTCCATGTTGGACTAAACGGTATTTATCAACAAGAGACTTAAATTTCTCTACATCTCTAGTAGTTTGCGGCTGATTGATCAAAGTAAAATCGGACATGCCGATTATCTTACTATGCTCGCGATTTAGGATATATCCTAAATAAACAATAGATATGCTATAATTATGGGTATATCCAAAATAATGAAGAATATACAAAGAAAAGAATACCTTGAAAAAATCGCTAGATTCATAGATAAACCCGTAATTAAAATCATCACCGGTATGCGTCGAGCCGGTAAAAGCTTTTTGATGAGACAAGTCATCGATGAACTTAAAACCAAAGGCATAAATCCTAAATCCATTCTTTATATAAACATGGACTTAGTAGAGTTTGACCATCTACAGAACTATAAAGATCTTAACCATCATATAAAAAAATACTTCAAAGCAAACCAACAAACAAAATATCTCTTCATTGACGAAGTACAAAATATAGACCAATGGGAAAAAACAATCAATTCTATTTTCACTGAGACTGGTACCGACATTTATTTAACAGGATCTAATGCGGGCATGCTATCTTCTGAGCTCTCAACTCACTTGTCTGGAAGATATATTGAGCTTCCATTACACACTCTCAACTTTAATGAGTTTCTCAAATTCAGAAAAAATCCTGACAAAGACCGAGAAAAAGAATTTCTCTTGTTTTTGCGCTATGGTGGACTGCCAGCAATACATCAACTCGAATTAGAGGATGAAAGTATCTATCCATATATCCGTGCAATCTATAACACAATCCTGCTCAAAGATGTAGTTGCACGCTATCAAGTACGCAGTGTCAACCTTCTAGAAAATATTACTGAATATGTCTTTGATAATATCGGTAATAATTTCTCCGCAAAAAGAATCGCTGACTATTTAAAATCACAACAAACTCAAGTTGGAGTAGATACTATCCAAAACTATCTCAAACAACTAGAATCAGCTTATCTCATCAACAAAGTCAAACGCTATGACCTTAAAGGCAAAAAGATTCTAGAAGTCAATGAAAAATATTTTCTTGGTGATATTGGAATAAGACACTCTGTTCTGGGCTATCGTGAAAATGATATTTCTGGAATCTTAGAAAATGTTGTTTACTTAGAGTTATTACGGAGAGGTTACAAGGTTAATATCGGTAAACAAGCCAAACAAGAGATAGACTTCGTTGCAAGCAAAGAGAATGAGAAGATCTATATTCAAGTTTGTTACTTACTTGCTTCAGAAGAAACAATCTCAAGAGAATTTGAAGCTCTACTTGCAATCAAAGACAATTACCCTAAGTATGTATTAAGCATGGATAAACTCTTTGGTAACGATTATCAAGGAATTCAACGCCTCAATATTATTGACTTCTTGCAAAAACCGACTCGAAAAACTTGATCTAAAATTCAAGGACAGTTGCACCCCAGGTCAAACCCGCCCCAAAGCCAACAAAAGCAAGCTTGAGTTTCTTACCCGGCTCTCTTTTGATTTGTCCAAGCTCACAAGCTTCATCAAAAGCAATTGGAATACTAGCAGCGCTAGTATTGCCATAACGATCGATATTGCAAATAAATTTGTCCATTGAGATTTTTAAACGTCTAGCAGCACTTTGAACTATTCTGATATTTGCTTGATGTGGAATAAAATAATCAATCTCATCAACTTGAAAACCAGCTTGCTCTATGGCTGCTTCTAGTGCCTCAGGCACAGCTTTGACGGCAAATTCATAAACCGCCTTGCCATTCATCTGCACCATTGCCGGTTTGTTTGTGATATCAACTGCAGCAACTGGGTATTGATTAGCCACCGCATCAGCATAAAGAGACATTTCGGTATCCCCGCGTGATTTGATATAAAAAGAATGAAAACAATCATCTGCTTCATCAGTTGCACTAATAATACAAGCTCCAGCTCCATCACCAAAAATTACAGCAGTTCCTCTATCCGCCCAATCAATATATTTAGACATTAAATCAACGCCGATGACCATGATATTTTTGAATTGTCCTGATTGGATATAGTTGTAAGCTGTGTTCATTGCAAATACAAATCCAGTACAGGCAGCAGACATATCAAAAGCAGCTGCATTGCTTGCACCAATTCGGTCTTGAATCATACAAGCAGTTGAAGGAAAGACAAAATCTCCAGTGGCAGTTGCGCAAATAATCAAATCGATTTCAGTAGCGTCAATTTTAGTTTGAGAATATTTTTCAGCGTTGGCTAATGCAAACTTGGCAGCCATTGCACCAAGATCAGTTGCAGTTTCAGCTTTTGCTGGGTCAGCAATTCTACGCTCTTTGATTCCTGTGCGTTTAACGATCCATTCATCATCAGTATCTAGAATTTGAGCAAGGTCATTATTCGTAACCACTCGCTCAGGCAGGGCCCGAGACCAGCTAATAATTTTAGCTCCATATCTTGCAGAGTTCTTCATCTTTAGTCCCTCAGAGGGTATTAGAATTATAGCAGAAACTGACACTAGTGTCAGTTTCTGCTTGTTCAATCAACTAAAAAGGATTAAATGATATACTGAAGCCAGCTCTTAAACTTGAGCAATCTTTCATAAATATAGGAATACAAATGACGACTGACGATCAATTAACCAAACACGAACAGGCACAAGCCCTTCATAAATTATTAGGGCAATACAAAAAAAACCAAGATAAGAAGATTAGAGACAAAATCGTTGAACAGAATTTCAATCTGGTCAAAAAAATCGCCCATGGTCTTGCTCGAAGAAGTAGTGACCCTGTTGATGATTTAATTCAAATTGGTTCAATTGGTTTAATCAAAGCAATTGATTATTTCAAACCAGAAGCTGGTGCCAAATTTACAACTTATGCAACTCACTTAATCACTGGTGAAATCCGTCACTATCTTCGTGACAAAACATCCATGATTAGAGCCCCGCGTGAATTGCAAGAACTGAGTTTTAGAATCAATAAAATCATTCATCAATTAAGAACTGAGTTTGGACGTGATCCAACAGATCTAGAAATTGCTGAGATTTTACAAGACGTCAAGAAGACCAAAATCACCGAGGCTTATGAGGTTGATAGACGCCGCACTTTAGTTTCACTTGATCAAAGTCTGACTAGCGGCTCATCTCAGGACAACGATACTTATTTAATTGATACGTTAATGGACATCAAAGAACACAAACGCACCAATACCCGTGAGGATTTCTTTATGGTCAAAGAACTTATCAAACAACTTAAAGAACCACTTGCTGAAATTATTGACTTGATTTATTTCAAAGATGTACCACAAGCAGACGTGGCAGAACAATTAGACATTTCTCAAATGCAAGTTTCTAGAAGACTCAAAAAAGCCACTGCAGCCTTGCAAGAACTTATGAACGGTAATGGTTCGGCTAGCATGTACAGTACCGGAAGAGACGTAAGTAAGGGTAGAACAAAACGCGTATCTCGTTCCAGTCTTGGTGCTAGACTCAAAGCACAAAAAGATCAACCCTAATGTCAACAAAAGCAAAGGAAGAGCAAAATACAGCAGAATCAATCCTCGCTGATATTGCAATAAAAGCTCAGCTAGCGGATTATAGCCCTATCAAAGGCTGCATGGTTATTAGACCCTACGGCTATGCCATCTGGGAAAGAATCAAAGAGATTCTCAACAAAATGATCAAAGACACTGGTCACGAGAATGCATACTTTCCAATGCTCATACCCGAAAGTTTTTTACAAAAAGAAGCTGAACATGTAGAAGGTTTTGCGCCTGAATGTGCTGTAGTTACTCATGCTGGCGGCAAAGAACTTACAGAAAAATATGTTTTAAGACCAACATCTGAAACTATCATCAATCACATGTTCTCCAAGTGGATCGAGTCCTATCGTGACTTGCCAATGAAATTAAACCAATGGGCGAATGTAGTGAGATGGGAAATGCGTACCAGGTTATTCATGCGCACTTCAGAGTTTCTTTGGCAAGAAGGTCACACTTGTCACGCTACTTGGGATGAAGCGCAGCAAGAGACTTTGACCATGCTTGATTGCTACAAAACCCTACTAGAAAAATATCTAGCCGTACCAATACACACCGGCAAGAAAACTCAATCAGAAAAATTCGCTGGTGCCGAAGCTACTTATACAATTGAAGCCTTGATGCGTGACGGTAAAGCATTGCAAGCAGGCACTTCGCACAACCTTGGACAAAACTTTGCAAAAGCTTTTGAGACTCAATTCACTAATGACCAAAACCAACTTGAATATGTTTACCAAACTAGCTGGGGAGTAAGTACTAGATTAATTGGAGCACTAATTATGGGACATCATGACGATGTTGGTTTGATACTTCCTCCTGAAATCGCTCCTTATCAAGTTGTCGTGATTCCGATTCTCAAAAAGAATAAAGACAATACTGAAATCCTTGAAGCAGCCAAAACCATTAATAACGAACTTCAAGCAGCAGGCATTAGAACCAAACTTGATGACAGAGTCACTATTTCACAGGGGCACAAGTTCAATGAATACGAACAGAAGGGTGTACCAATCCGTTTGGTCATAGGTCCACGTGATCTAGAAGAAGGCAAACTTGAAGTCCACAGACGTGATATTCAAAGCAAAGAAAAAGATATTCCAAGAGATGGTATTGCTACAAGACTTCAGAAATTGCTTGCACAAATCCAAAAAGAAATTTGGCAAAGAGCTGTCGACTACAGGACAGAACATACAACAATTGTAAAATCGATTGAAGAAATTGAAACAGCACTCGACAAACCAGGCGGCTTTGCAAGAGCAATGTGGAACGGAGACGTTGCACTAGAAAAAATTCTCAAAGATAAATTCAAGGCAACTATCAGATGCATGCCGGATGACAAAGAGCTGGATGCCAGCCAGCATCCTTGTGTACTTTCCGGGGAGAGCTCTACAAACAATGTAGAAATTTTAGTTGCACGAGCATACTAGATGAAAAAAACAATACTAATTCTGATTTTTGTTTCACTCTGCATGAGCCAACCGGGCTTGGCTGAAAACGGCAGTACAGCAAATGGAGATCTAAGCGACGCAATCAATAAAACCGCAATAGAAGCAACCACAGAAGCAGAATTAGACTACCAAGAGATATTAGACCTCGATCAAGAAGAACTTCAAGAACAAAGTATTCAAAAGGGTGAAGAGTTCATAGAAACTATCAAAAGCAAAGAAGCTCCGAATCAAGGCACCAGGTTTCTCAGTCTCCGAAATGAATTCCCTGAAACAATCAAAATTGTTTTCCAAACAGAGCTTAGTCAAAACAATAAAGAGCTCTATCTTCATGCTTACGAAGACCTAGACACACTAAGTCTCCAAAAAGACACTGAATATAGAGTTCATGTTTACAATGTTCACGGACAAAGCCTTGGTCAACTCAGAGAAAATGTCACAGAACAAAACAAAATCAAAATTAGTCCATTCCTGTTAGTGAAGAAATATATCTTCAAACCAGCACAAATTAAAGTCATTAAAGAAGAAGCCAAATTGATTCTAACAATAGAAGAAAGCCCTGTTGCCAAAGAAGAAGAACTCAAATCCCAAGCTATTATCGCTGAACCAGTTACAGAGCAAGCGGAACCGAATCTTGACGAAAAGCGTTCCATCAAGATTGCAAACATTAGTGACAGGGATGTTCATATAGACATTATAGAACCAGACAATCAGGCAATTGGTTCCGGCTGGACCATCCACAATGATATTTATGAACCTCAATTCCTCAACTATGGTTCCAAACCGATTAAACTAAGTGCCAGCGCCAAACTCATCTTGAAACCAAAAGACATGGAAGAAACTGTCCAAGAAGCCAAAGATCTCATTGTTGACGAAAGAGGTAATTTCATTTGGCTTATAAAGGACCTTAAAATAGGAGCAAACTAGTGTCTTTTTATAATGCTGATCCTAGCCCTGAAGAACTTGCTGAATGGTTTCAGAATGCCAATAAGCGTAACGCCGTCTTGCCAGACCGAATGGAAATTCAAGGACGGACTGTGACCATGCAATGCTCCATCCCCGAATGTAAACATATTTTCACTCGCAAGCTTTTACCGAAACGCAATGACCCAGTCTATGTTTGCCCATCTTGTAGAGTTAGGATTTATATTCCGGTAGAGTGGTAAAAATTAGGGTCGCTGCGCTCCCGGTTGTGGTCGGCTTTCAGCCTTCCTGGTTGCGTTCGCCTTGCAGGCTCTCTGGTTGCGCTTCGCTGCTTCTCTTCATGTTAATCGCCATAAAAAACAGGAGCTTTAGCTCCGCAACCAGAGAAGCCTGCAAGGCGAACGCAACCAGGAGCGCAGCGACAATATGCCAGGAGCACAGCGACCCTAAATATGGTTTATAATCTAGAAATGAGTCAATTAGCATCATTATTACTACAAGCAATCGAGATCTACAGCTATATGTTGTTGATTTGGGTTATAGGCTCATGGTTTCCACAAATACAGGGCACCAAGTTCTATAGGTTTATAGATCAAGCAGTAGCACCTTATGCCAAAATATTTCGTAACTTCATACCACCACTAGGTGGATTTGACTTCTCTGTAATCGTGGCATTTATCACTCTTGGATTAATCCAAAGAATAGTAGCCTCGCTTTTAATTACGCCTGCTCTATGAATTTCTACCTATACTCAAGTCTCGCCTTTGTAATTGGAATAGTAATTGCAAAACCGATAATCTCACAATTAATTGCGATCAATTCTACTCAAAGCTTTAGAGAACAAGGACCCAAGTCTCATATAGAAACAAAATCAGGCACTCCAACAATGGGTGCTTGGATATTTCTGATCCCTATTTTAATTACCATGATCATGATTTATTTCAATGATCCGAATATGAGAATAATTCTAACCTTCGCTGCCTTCCTTACAGGAACAGTGCTTGGTGCAATAGACGACATCCTCAAAGTAGTTGGAGGCAATTACAAGGGAGTAGATTCAAAACAAAAACTAATAGTACAACTTATTATTAGTTTTGCGATTGCCTACTTCTCTGGTAGATATTTATTTACCAGCTATGAAACAGAACTTGCAAGTCCAATATTGATTAGCTTAGAATTCCTTTGGGCTTTTATAGTTATTGCCGGGAGTTCAAATGCCATAAATTTAACAGATGGACTTGATGGACTTGCCGCAAGTTTATCGGCACTTGCATTTGCCGGGCTTGGCATCCTTTTATATATAAATGAAGACTTTAGTCTGGCATTAATCTGCATCACCGTCGTTGCTGCACTTATTGCTTTTCTATTTTTCAACTTGCATCCAGCCAAGGTTTTTATGGGTGACACCGGTAGCCTAGCTCTAGGGATGGGACTTGGTACAATTGCTTATTTAGCCAAACTCGAATGGTATCTTCTTATATTTGCACTAGTACCTGTGATTGAGACTCTCTCTGTAGTCCTGCAGGTTTTATCTGCCAAATTATCCCGTAAATTCTTAGGCAAAGACCTTAGACCCCTAAAAATGGCGCCATTGCACCATCATTTTGAGCTTTGTGGCTTTCACGAAGTTAAAATACTTTTAATCTTTTTTGTGTTACAAGTCTTATGTTCTGGGTTCTTCCTGGGCATAAAGTTCTTATGAAAATATTCCGTATTGCGACTTTACTAGTTTTGGGTTTTTATCTTCAAGGGCAATTCAATGCTTCCATGGCCATGAAATTAGTTTCTGCTGAACCAATTGTAGAAACAAGCCCAAGCGCTACTTTGGCGACAGCAACAGGAGTAGTTACGCTAAGGACCAAACGCAAGAAATTCCCCGAAGATTTGATTGACTTGTTTACTGGTAGTGGATCCAAACTACCAAAACAAAAGAAAATCAAGGTAGCTGGTAGCTACAGCGGCGGATCTGTCCTTGACCTAATTGAAGTCAGTGAAACAGAACCAGAATATAGTTTTCAGGTAGCTATACTTTCAAGCGTAATGAGCAGTTCAACTACAAAGCTAGTTTCAGAAGTTCAACAACTTCAAAGCGTAGATATGACTTATACCAACGCAAATAACATACCTGATCTAGTTGAATCAGCAAATCACATTTTTACTTCAAAGAAAATTACCAACAAACGTCTTAATGACAAGGGCACTCTTTCTGGTGTTTTTGCTGAAGCCGGAGCCCGAGGTAGGTTCTTAATCAAGTTAGATTTTACAGCAGCTGAATAGAACCGTATCTTCGTAACGATGTTTCCAATATTTGGTTTACCATACTAATGGTGCTTAAATCCTTACAAAGCCTGCCACTACTTGTGCTTATCTATTTCTTTGCTTCGCCGCAAGGAATGACTTTGTGGTGGGGCCATCTTGGCTTAATTATTTTTGCCCTCTTGAATCTACATAGAGCAAGTCAATATTATTTATTTTGGATTACTTTATTGATTGGATTTTTCTTTGCTTCAGAGCCGCGCTTTAGTCTTGAATACTTACTTATTACTTCAAGTTGTATTGCCTTTGCCAGCCGTCCATGGTGGACAAACAAACCAGAAAAAGAACGCAAATATATTTTACTTGCTCTTTTTATAATGCTCTTTATGATTCACAGAACTGATTATGGTCTCTATGAAAGAGGCTCACTATTAATTTGGGCGCCGATGTTTCTTTCACTTTATTACACCAAGAAAAACAAAGAAAGCTTGATAGTATATTTTCTTTCTGGGATTGCTTTAAGTTTTTCAACTAAAACTACAATAGTACTTGCCTATTTATCACAAATTGCCAAATTCATTAAAGTCCGCTACTTAATAATGATTGGAGCTTCGATGCTGATCTTTTCGTTTATTTATATTGAAAAGATACATCGTTTCATTCAGCTATCCATGTTGTCCAGAGTCTTTATTTGGCAATCTAGTATTGAGGGCTGGTTAGCCAAGCCCATATTTGGACATGGTTTTGCCACCTTTGCTATTGACTTTCCGCCCTTCCGTGCCCACAACGATTTCTTTGGTGCAAGGTTGCATCAACAAATAGCTCACGGGCATGGCTTCTTCACTCACTATCTTTTTGAACAAGGGCTATTTGGTTTGGCTCTTTGTGTAATTCTTATGTACTTAGTCTACAAACATGCAAGAGTGGCATTTATACCACTCTTGATCACTGCATTTCTTGATGCCACACTGATGGCTTTCAATCAATATATACTTGCTGCGTTGGTATTAATACCTTTCCTTAAAGCCAATTTTGCCTTTGCCAAACTCAAACCCAATTGGCACCAATATGCCATGCCAGTTGCCTATTCAATTGCTGCAATCATTTTTATTTCTAGTGGTGTTGGACATTACTACTATTCACAAGGCTCATTTAATAACGCAATCAAGTGGGACAAATTCAATTCGCTTTATCATTTTAGTCGCGGTACCGATTTACTCAATAGTAATATCAAAGAGAGCCTCAAAAGTCTTGAGCAAGCAACAGAACTCTCTCCCAATATTTCTTACTTCCATGGTTTTCTTGCAGCAGCCAGACTTGCTAATAGAC
>JABHOV010000019.1 GCA_018695135.1 Candidatus Melainabacteria bacterium
CCATGTTCCCTATTTCATAAAGGTCGCGGCTATTTTTCCGTATTTCTGCGTTATGCGATGTTTTGATAAGTCATCATTGACGGCTCAGTCAACTCAGCCTTATCAAAACATCGCAAGCCTTGAACTACAAAAAACTATCTCGCTCCTCAATAGTCTCAAGCAAAACAAACGAGAACGCAGCTATTGGGTCTTTCCCAACAAGTCAAACAGCAATCTTGGCATTATCCAATTCAAGCATCAAAGTCTTAATCTTGGCTTTGGTCTTGTTAAAATCATTTGCTTGAGCAATATCAACAAGCTCCAAAATTGCAGCACGGAGTTTCTCGTCGTTAAGCTCAGAACCAATCTTGGCTTTGTAGATCTTGTCAGTCATCTGATGATCAACAAACTCATCGGAAGTCAAAAGCTCTTCGTATAGCTTTTCGCCTTCACGAAGTCCGGTAACTTCAATAGCAACATCATCCAAAGAAAAACCTGCAAGCTGTATGAACTGCTCGGCAAGATTGTAGATCTTGACCGGCTCGCCCATATCAAGCACCATGATCTCACCACCAGTAGCACGAGCGCCGGCTTGAATCACCAACTGAGCAGCTTCAGGGATGGTCATAAAATATCTAATCGCTTCTTCATGCGTTACCGTGATTGGCAAACCCGCTTTGAGTTGTTTTTCCCAGACTGTAATCACAGAACCGCGAGAACCAAGTACATTACCAAAACGTACTGCTGTGAATTTTGTCTTAGGGAATTCTTTAGAAGTCATTAGTGTGACTTTTTCAGCAAGACTCTTGGTAGAGCCCATAATGCTAGTTGGATTGACTGCCTTGTCAGTACTAACCAAAACAAAAGCATCTACCCCATGCTTGCCACTTAGTTGAGCGATGTTTTGTGTACCCAAAACATTATTTTCAAAAGCCTCACATGGATTAATTTCCATCAAGTGCACATGTTTGTGAGCAGCAGCGTGAAACACAACGTCTGGCTTAAACTCTGCAAAGATAGAATCAATACGATTGTAATTGCGCACATCAGCAATGCGTTTAATAATCTGGTCTTGATCCAAATATTCGCCAAGGCTATGCCAAGTATCAAAGATTGAATTCTCGCCTTTACCCAATAAACAAATACTTGCGATATTACAATTCTTCGCAAGCTGGATACAAAGCTCTTTGCCAATAGAGCCTCCAGCACCTGTAACTAAAACACGCCTACCTTGAAGCAAGCTATTCACTTCTTCGCCAGTCATGTCAACTTCGTCTCTACCAAGTAGATCTTCCATACTTAGTTTGCGAATCTGGTCGACAGTGACTTGACCGCCGGCAAGCTGGTCGACACCAGGGATAGTGCGAACATCAACACCGGTTTCATTACACAGCATATTAAGCTTGCGTCTTTCTTGAAGCGGCAGACTTGGTATTGCGATAATGATCTGATCGACAGAAAGTTCTCCAACCCAATATTTGAGATCCTCAATCGGTCCTTGAACAGAAACTCCTTCTTCTAGTTTCATGCCATGCTTGCGGCTATCATCATCCAAAACACCAACTACAATCAAACCTGTCTCTGGGTGCACTTGGATTGATTGAATTGCCTGCAAACCTGCTTCACCAGCACCGATGATCAAGGTGCGTTTTTGTTTACCGTCCATGTGCTGCAAACGTTTTTGGATATTGCGTTGATTGACTAAATAGGAGCGGAGCATTCTGATGCCTGACAGAAAACCAACTGCCATAAAGAAATCCAAAACAACTACACCATAAGAAAGTGCCCACAAGTCAGAATTTTTGGGGCTCAAACCAAAGAAACGTGGAATCACCAAAATAACAAAAGCCACTAACAAAGAACGGCTCAAATGAATAATTTCGCTAGTAGATGTATAGCGCCAGAACCTAGTGTAAGTACCAAAAGCAAGCAAAACCAAGAATTGTGCTATCACCACTAAAGGCAATACTTTCCACAATTGCTCTTCATAAATAAACCGATCTGTGTGACTAATAATCCCAGGTTCAAGCCTAGTAACAGTCGCCAGAATCAAAGCAAGACTAAGTAAAGTCAAATCAATTGATACTCTAAATAGATTCTTTATTTTAAACATTTGCCAAAGCCTCTATGAATTTCTGATTCTCTACTGCTGTACCAATAGTAACACGCAGCGCAAAGTCACTGACATTGGGGATTGCACGAATTATTATACCTTGAGACATTAGTTTCTCAAGCACTTCGTTTGCTTTGACTTTGGCTTCAAACAAAATGAAATTAGCATGAGATTCATATGGCTTATAGCCTAGCTTAATCAGCTCAGCCATAAGATATGGTTTCTGTTTATTGTTATTCTTAATGATTTTATTAAAATGCGCCTCATCTTCAAGTGCAACTTTGGCTGCGGCGAGACTTGCTTTGGCACAAAGAAACGGAGTGTTGAGTTTGAGGTAACGAGCTTGTAGTTCTTTAGACATTAATCCGTAACCTACTCGGAAACCTGCCATGGCGTAGGCTTTCGAGAAGGTATAGCCAATCACCAAATTAGGATATTGAGAATCTATCCGCAAACCTCCACCTGCTGCGTTATACTCCTCAAGTGATGTCATCATTGGCAGCTCAGCCAACTCAGCCATCTCTTTCGTCGCAAGCCTTGCATCTGGAAGCTTTTCGAACAGATTCTGAACATTATAACGATGATTTGCAAAATCTATATACGCATGATCAATAAATAGGATTATATTTTTCTTCTCAAGCTCTCTTGCTAGTTTTTCGATTTCATCGACAGCTACAACAGAACCGTCAGGGTTGTTAGGCGTGCACAAGAAAACTAATTTCGTGTTCTCTTTTACAGCTTCAAGGATCGCAGTCACGGGCTTTGTTCTAGGAACATCAATAATTTCTATCCCTCTACGCTTCGCGGCAAAGTCATAATAAATAAATGTCGGACTATAGTTAACGATAGAACTAGAGCTATCACAAAAGATTCCAAGCAAGTGCTCAATGATACTATCCATGCCATTGCCAACAACAACTCCAAGCTTGGACATATCAAGACCAGAAGAAGCAAACTTGTTTTCAAGAGCTTGAATTAATGACTCTGACTGAGGTTCGTCATAATAATTAGAACTAGCCGCCGCTTCTTGAGCAGCCTTAATTGCCTTGGGGCTAGTACCGATAGTAGATTCATTGCCAGCAAGCCTGATAATCTCAGAACGCTGCAAGCCATACTTCTCCATAACATACTCAAAAGTCTTGCCAGCTTGATACTCACCACTTGTCGCGAGCCACGAATTAAATGCTTTGTTTAAGTCCATCATTTATATACCTTAGAACCTCCTGAGTGCCCACCGATATCAAGAAGCAATAATACCAACTCACAATCGAGTTGCTCCCAAATTATTCTTATATCCCCAGTAACTCGGGAGCTATAAACTCCAATTGCAAGCTTGCTATCCACTTTATGCGTTTTAAGAGGTTTTTGATACGGATCACTAGCCAACTTTTGCAAAACTGCATCTATTTTAGTCGCTAAAATTTTGTTGTTTGTAACTATCTTTCTATATTTTTTTTTGAAATATTGGCTGCTTATAATTTTATACATTTAATCGCTCATTAATTGTTCATGTATGCTTTTTGACAAATCTAATGTTTTTGTCTTACCTTGTTCATAGTCTCGATGCGCAGCTTCAATTAACTTATCAAGTTCCTCACCTTCTGCAAGCATTAGTTCTGGCTGTAGAGGCACAAACGAAAGACCCAACTTACCATTGACAAAATCATGCAAAAACATCCTCACAATATCATTTACTGAGTTAAGCCCCACCTCGGCAACTTTAACTTTGAGCTTCTCGTTAAGCTCTTTAGATATTGGTACTTGTAGTTTAAATTGATATGCCATACCATTATTATACCATGGTTACATTAAGAAATCACCATGAATATACCACTAACCTACTATTTTTGACGGTATATTCAAACAATCAAGCACTTTCTTTGCAATCAAAGACTTTGATGATTTGGTTAGTTTGGTCAACTCACCCTCAGCGTCAACAATACTTACTTCAGCTTCATCAGCCCCAAAAGCAGCTGGTGAATTAACAACGATCAAGTCAAGGTTTTTACGCTTGATTTTGTCTTGTGCTTTTTCAAGCGCGTTTTCAGTCTCAACACTAAAAGCCACAACTACTTGATTTGATTTTTTGCCAGCAGCAAGCTCAGCAACTATATCTGTCGTTTGTTCAAACTCAACGGTGAGGTTTTGCTGAGTTTTGATTTTTTGGGCAGCAATGGCTTTGGGTTTGTAATCAGCAACAGCGGCAACCATAATCAAAACATCGTGATCAGGAAACTCTTGACGTAAAGCATCTTGCATCTGCTCGTGACTCTCAACACGGACTACTTTATCAGCTCGATGAGGTAGATCCATAGTAGTCACGGCTGTAACTTGAGCTCCTTGTGCTAAAGCAGCTTCAATCAAAGCAAAGCCCATCTTGCCGGAGCTTTGATTAGTCAAAAATCTTACTGGATCTATCTTCTCGCGAGTAGCACCCAAACTAATCAAGATCTTCTTGCCAGCTAGTTTTTGCTCCACTCCAATTAAGTTACAAACAGACTCTATAATCGAATCAAACTCAGCCAAGCGCCCATGCCCAACATGCTTGCATGCAAGCTCACCATGCTCTGGGTCAATAAAATGATAGCCAATAGATTTAAGCTTACGATAGTTCTGCTGAGTGACAGTATGCTGCCACATATTAGTGTTCATTGCTGGAGCAATCAGTATTGGAGCCTTAGTAGCCAAAACCAAATCATAAATAATCTCATCGCTGATTCCAGTTGCGAGTTTTGCCATGCAATTAGCTGTAGCTGGTGCAATTAAAACTAAGTCAGCCTTGTCGGCGAGTTTGATGTGGTCGATATCTGCATCGTCATTGCGAGGCTCATCCTGCCGAAGCAATCCAGAGCTATAAACTTTATTCTCGGACATGACCTCTAGGCTTAAAGATGCAACAAATTTGCCCGCATTCTTGCTCATCACAATATGAAGCTGTGCACCTAACTTCTTCAAGTCAGAAACAAGCTGCACTGTCTTATAGGCAGCGATGCCACCAGTGATTGCAAGAATAATTGTTTTGCCTTTGAGATTCATTTTGTCTATACGAAAAACTAGATCATCCTGAGAAGCGGAGCGCCGTAAGGACTTCATTATAATACATTGACTCACAGAGCTAGCCCAAGATATTGTCCTGCCGCTCTCCATTAAAAAAACCTGAAACCCAAGCCTTGTTTAAGATATAATACTCATTAATGGACTTTGCTGCACTACCAGCACCCAAATTAAATCTAGTCACTAGTACTAGAGAACTTTTTACTGCTTATAACGGAGCTATTGATCAGGCTCTTCGCTCAATGAAAACCCCAAGTGCTGATTTAGGTAATTTCCACTCTGCAATCGTTACGCTAAAAAGCAAGCTAAAAGATGCCGATCCTCAAGAAACCAATTACCCACATGATGACACTGCCAAACAAAACCAATTATTCGCTTCAGTACTTAGAACAATCGCAGATCTAATAGACAAGGGCTCTAGCCTCACAACCAGGATCAGCAATAAATTCAATCAAGCGATGCAAGATTTTGTTAATCATTCAGACGAATACACTCCCTTTCTTAGATTATTAGAATCCTTTCTCTTGACTCTGACTGAAGAATTTGATGAAAATGGTTTACCAAAGTAAGTTTAAACTTGTTTAAATGCTATCCTTGGTAGCCATGGCAAAGGTACTAATAACAGACAAACTCAGTGACACAGGAATCAAGATTCTTGAAGAATCCTGCCAGGTAGACTACAAGCCTGGAATTTCAGCTGAGGACTTAAATAAAATCATTGGTGGCTATGATGCCCTGCTAGTCAGATCACAAACCCAAGCAACCAAAGAGCTTTTGGAGAACGCGGGCAATCTTAAAATCATCGGTAGAGCTGGTGTTGGCGTGGACAATATTGACGTTGAAACAGCTACAGAAAAAGGGATTATAGTTGTCAATTCACCAGAAGGTAACACAATTGCTGCAGCTGAACATACTATTGCAATGATGATGGCACTAGCTCGCCATATTGCAAGAGCAGACAAGTCTTGCAAAGAAAACAAATGGGAACGCTCAGAGTTTCTTGGTACTGAGCTTAGCGGACACACACTTGGTGTAGTTGGACTTGGCAAAATTGGACAAAGAGTAACCAAAGTAGCTCAAGCACTTGGAATGAAAGTCCTTGGCTATGATCCTTTTGTCTCTGAAGAGAAAGCTAAAGACATTGGAGTGACTAAAGTTGAACTTAATGGCATCTTTCGCAGTTCAGATTTTATTACTCTACACATTCCTCGCAACAAAGAAACAACTAACCTAATCGACAAAACCAGTATTGAACAAATGAAAACTGGTGTACGTATCATCAATTGCGCTCGTGGTGGACTTATTAACGAACAAGACCTTGCCGATGCTATCAAATCTGGCAAAGTAGCTGGAGCTGCCGTTGATGTCTTTGACAAAGAGCCTTGCACGGATTCTCCTTTACATAGTTGTGGCGATAAAGTAGTACTCACTCCTCATCTTGGCGCAAGTACTAGTCAAGCTCAAATCAATGTAGCTGTTGATGTCGCTGAACAAATCAGAGACGTATTAGGTGGCGGTGTTGCAAGATCAGCAGTCAACCTACCAGGGCTTAAACCAGAACTTGTTAAACACATCAAGCACTATCTTGGACTCGCTGAATACATGGGTTCTATGTCTAGGCAACTCGCTCAAGGCGTAATTAAAGAAATTGAAATCGAAGCACTCGGACAACTTGCCAATAAAAATATTGAAGGTATCAAACTAGCGATACTCAAAGGTGTTCTATCAGTGCATCTTGATGGGGTTAGTTTTGTAAACGCTCCATTGATTGCCAAAGAACGTGGTATCAAAGTAGTAGAACTTAAGTCAGAGGATTCTGGCGCTTATATCGACAAACTGAGAGTTACACTCAAAACCGATGCAGGTAATAGAACCATCGGCGGGACTGTGCTTCAAGGTGATATTCCTGCAATTATTCAAATTGATAAATATCCGGTCAACATTAGACCTGAAAACCACTCTATAGTTACTTTTCACAAAGATCAACCTGGTGTCGTCGCACAAGTATCTAAAATACTTTGGGAATCAAGTGTAAATATCAGTGGCATGAACCTTGGACGCACGAAAGACTCCGCAAGCGCAGTCATGGTGATTAATGTTGACGGTGAAGTCTCTGATGCTGATTTAACTAAAATCGAAGCTCTTGATGGTATGAACATTGCTAAGTATGTTCGCTTGAAAGGGAATATTTAAACGTCATTGCGAGCGTCAGCGAAGCAACCTAATGCAGTTACAAAAACTGTCAACTAGATTGCCACGCCCTTCAGGCTCGCAATGACGGACGAACTATAAGCCCCAACCACCGCTGATGTCTAAGTTCTGAGAAGTTATATATTCACTCTCAACTAACAACACCACCGCATCAACAACTTCACTCATCTTCGCCAATCTCCCCATCGGGATTTTATCCATAGCATTATGCACAACAGAGTTTTCCATAGTACCTGGTGAAACCATATTGATCTTGACTTGATTCACAGCTTCAGCTTTAGCAAGACCCTTGGTCAAAGCAAGCAGTCCAGCCTTAGCACTTTGATAAGCGATAATTCTTGGAGCTGGAATATTAGACTCAAGTCCAGCAAAACCAATATTAATTATTGCTCCCTTGGATTCTCTCAAATGCGGCAAAGCATACTTCGATAAATAAAACGCTGCATTGAGATTAGTGGCTATCATATCTTGCCATTCATCTATTTCAAGATCATCAATTGACTTAGCTTGATACGTACCGATATTGTTTACTAATAAATCAAGCTTGCCGTATGTTTCAATTGTTTCCTGGATTAGTCTTTGAGCTTGCGCAGCTTGAGTCAAATCATAGTCTTGACTAGCTATAATTTGCGGCGCTTGATAATCAAGTTCGAGCAAACGTTCAGAAATTGCCTTGCCTAAACCTTGTCTATTACCTGTCACTATAGCTATTTTAGGCATTGGTATTATTATAGCCTAATACAACTTGCTACAATAAAAGTATGAAAAAACTCATCTGCATAGCGATCTTGTTTCTAGGCTTAAACGTTCAAGCCGAAGAAGCCAAAGACAGAATAGTCACAGTCACTGGCAAGTCCACTATCAAAGTAGACCCAGACAAAGCGACGCTCAGGTTTGCGATTGTTAACCTAGAAGACAAAGCAGAACAAGCTCGCGAGAAAAACGAACTGACAGCAAAGAAAGTCCTCAACTCAGTAAGAGCCCTAGGCATAGATGAGAAACTCATGCAACTAGAATCAATGCAAATTAATGAAGAAAAAAAATACAACAGCAAAACCAGAACTTATGATTTTGAAGGCTATAAAGCAACAAGAGTATTTGTAGTAGAACTACACAAACTAGACCTACTCTCTGACACTATTGCAGCGGTTGTTAGCAACGGCTCAAATGAACTAATCAATGTTGGATATGGTCTGCAAGAACCAGACATTATCAAAAAACGTGCACTCAAAAAAGCAATGCGCGATGCAATCGAAAAAACAGATTTGATTTTATCAACACTTGACGCTAAGCGCGGCGACTTAGTTAGAGCAGACGAACTTAGCAATAACTATATTGGCTACCCGCAAAGAAGCAACTTCAAAACGGCAAGACTTATGTCCATGTCAGCAGAGGCAGTGGCAGAAGATGATTCATACGCTCAAGGGCAGATTGAAGTTGAGGCGTCGGTTAAGACTGTCTTTGCAATCATTAATTAACCGTCATTGCGAGGAGCGGAACGCGACGCGACAACCCAATGCAGAGACATGATCTGTAACTAGATTGCCACGCCATCTTCGAAGGCTCGCAATGACGCTTATTGTTTCAACTCAAAAGCAGCATCCTGGTCTGTATAGATCTGTAGTTTCTCAGCACAATGCGCAATTAAATAACCAAGTCCAGTATCAGGATCTTCAAAAGCAGCTGCAAGTGACTTAGCTTTGGAGCGCCCTTTGGCAACAACGATGATTGATTCAACGGATGCCATTCTAAAAAGATCAGAACCGATGGTGACAGCAGAATCAGTGCCATGAATAGCGGCAAGAGCATCAGTTAGCTTGATTCTTTCAACCGAACTATTAATATACTCCTCTCCCATAAAAGCGACATGCGCAGTATTAGGATCGGCACCAAGCCCCAAAACTATCAACCTTGGTCCACCAGCCATTCTTATATATTTATCAAAAGCCTCTATCTCTTCTGTGTCTATTTTATAAAAACTAGAACATTGTTTAACGACGTTGCTCAATTGAGTTTCAAGCTGCGAAGCAAAACTAGTCTTGCCACCGGCAAGCTCGTCAAGATGACTCAAGTGAAGCTCTGGATGAACTTGATGCTTTTGCTCTTTGTAGATCTCAGGATTTTCATTAGAGCCGTAGAGTCTATTTTCGGTTTCAGCAAAATAATTATTAACCAAAGGATAAATACCTTGGCTTTGTTCTGTACTTGCAGCAAAAGTATTACCAACTGGAAGCAAAACCAAACCTGGTTTTTGCAACTCGTCAATCAAAAGACTAGCAACAAACTCATCAAGCTGCTTGACGGTATCAAAACTAGTAATTAATTTTTGTTCAAGCATGACGCTAAATCAAATTCCTTTACTTTGCCTAATTTCTTGATTGATTCTATAGACGCGCGGGTCCGCTCATCATCATCACCCAAGTCACTAACTATTATGCCCGCAATCTCAATTCCACGGGACCTGGCATGTTCGATAGCCAGCAATGAATGATTTATAGTGCCTAATTGCCTGCCAATCACCAAGATCATTGGCACATTAAGGCTCTTAGCAATATCAGAAACCAAGTCTCTATCATTCAGCGGCACCGCAAGACCACCGGCACCTTCAACGATTACAAACTTGTGTTTAGCTTGGATCTCTTTAAAATCATTAGCAATTTTGGCAAGACTAATCTTGACTCCCTCGATACTTGCTGCATAATCAGGCGAGGCAGCGCAAGTCAAATCATAACTAGTATATGTCGCTATCCCAGGCAAACCCTGTCTGATCACATCATAGTCCTTCTCGTCACCACTCTGAACCGGTTTATAGTAAGCAAGCTGATCCAAAGCAAAATGCTTTGTTAGTTGCTTGAGTATTGCAATAGAATAATAAGTCTTACCGACATTTGTATCCGTTCCAGACACAAATAAAGACTTAGTCATGCTCGACACTAAGAATCTTGTCAGTATCGATTACTTCATCCTCGATACCAGAATATTTATCAAGTATCAAACACGAAATTGAATCAAAGCTCACATTAACCATAGTTCTTGTCATATCAAGGATACGGTCGATACTCAAAATCACACCAATAGCTTCAAGTGGTAAGCCCACTGCTTGAAAGACAACTGCGATTGTAACCAAGCTACCATGAGGGATACCAGGAGTACCGAAGGTAGCTAGCAAGACCATAAACACAACAAAGATTTGCTTACTAAGACTTAATGGCTCAGGTAACCAAGCCTGTGCAACGAACAAAGTAACGATAGCTTCATAAATTGCTGCACCGTTCATGTTCATTGTGGCACCAAGCGGAATTACAAAAGAAGCGAGTCTGTTTGGCACGCCAAATTCTTTTTCCATGGTTTCAAGAGTGACAGGAATAGTAGCAGCAGAACTAGACGTAGAAAACGCAGTCAACATCACTTCACGCATCTTACCGAAGAATTGAAATGGAGTGAAATTAGTGAAGAAGTGAACCACGATTGAACCAATCACCAATAGCATAGTCATCAGTGCAACAACTACCGTAAGCATAAACATGCCGTATTTGGTAATTGCAGTGATACCACCGATTGCAACGGTCTTGGTAATAAGCGCAAAAACTCCAAACGGAGCAAGCCCCATAATCCAGTGAGTCATTGTCAAAATCGCATCAAGAGCAATCTTGAAATAAGCAAGAATACGGTCGCCATTTTTTACAGAAACTAAAGCAACTGCAAGAAAGATAGAAAAGACAATAACTTGAATCAAAGAACCAGAGCTCAGTGAATTAAATATATTCGATGGAATCATGCTCAGCAAGATCTCACTTATGCTGTGACTCTGCTCAGTAATAAAATGAATATCCTCACCAGTGCCCTTACCTAGGATGGCGTGCAAATCAATATACTGTCCTGGCTTGATTAAATTCACAAAGAAAAGCCCAACAAAAGCAGCAAACAACATTTGTCCCTTGAATGTCAGCAAAGTCAAAAGACCAATCTTGCCAAGACTTTTCATCGGCAAATGACCAACGCCTGTAACTAGCGAGCAAACAATAACCGGAATAACAATCATCTTAAGTAGACGCAAGAATAGATCACCCATCCAAGTAATATGGTCTAGTTTCAAATAGCCAATAGCCGGGTTAGAGTCAGAGCCGTCTAGATTATTAAGAGAGAAGACATAACCTAGGATTGCTCCCAAGATTAGTCCGATAAAGATACGCCAATGTAGTGCTAATTTCATATATATTTGCTTGATTTCTTCAAACAAGTAAGTAATTCTACTATAGATTTACATATTAAGACCAAATCTAGTCTATCTATTATATTGAGTCAGCGACATTTACTCGCGTTTATCCATGCAACTTCAATCAACTTCTAAGCAAACTCAATCAATACCCTGACCCAGAAGATGTCAAAACAGTATTGGCAGTTGACTTGTCGAGAGTATCTCCTACTCTTCCTGCCGGTGAATTTTGTCTATTAGCCTCTAACTACTATAGTCCAGAAAAAATCAGCATTAACAAAATCCAAGGAGCGCAAACAGCGACTCTTGAAGAAACTAGTAAGTTCTGTGATTACCTAACCCAATTAACACAGATTCACCCAGAATATCCTCATCAAATCATTGTCTTAACTCAAACTAACCAAAAAGAACAGCCAAAAGCATTTTTTGCAAAAATAAATAGAGTCGCAAATTTCTTAGATACTAATGAATTGAACCGACTCAATTCCGATATAGAATATAACTTACATAGCGCAAGACCTGTAAAAAACCCACTCAACCCTACTCAACAATTACTCAATCTAGCTAGAGTACAACTACAACTTCTGCACCAACGAGGCTAATTCTGTTTCCTATACCAATCAACAAACTTGCCCAAACCCTCTTTAATTTTGGTTTGAGGATTATAGCCAAGTACTGATTTTGATTTCGAAACATCAGCATAGGTCAAAGGAACGTCTCCTGGGACAGGGTCAGTGTAGCTCACTGCTGCTTTCTTACCGAGCTGCTCTTCCAATAAGCTAACTAGAGTTTTAACATCAGTAGTCTGAGATTCTCCCAAATTAAAGATCTCAAACTTGCAATCAAGATCAATTGCTTTGAGTACGCCATCTACAATATCTTCAATATAGGTATAGTCTCTTAAAGCAGAACCGTCACCATAGATCTCAATTGGCTGTCCAGCATCAATCAACTTGGTGAATTTATTAATGGCAAGATCAGGTCTTTGACGCGGACCATAGACAGTAAAAAATCTTAAAGCCACACTTGGCATTTTATAAAGAGAAGCAAAGCTATGCAACATCGCTTCACCAGCCACTTTAGTTGCAGCATAAGGACTAATTGGTTTAGAGGTATCCTCCGTTTCTACAAAAGGCGCTTGCTTACAATTACCATAAACAGAACTACTAGAAGCAAAAACAAACTTCTGGATATTGTTTTCAGCTGCAAGTTGCAATAAATTAATAGTCGAGTCGCCATTGTTTTTTTGATAAAAAACTGGGTTCATCACACTTGGTCTAACACCTGCAACTGCTGCGATATGCACAATATGCGTAAAATCATGGTTTTGGAAAACCAACTTGAGCGCTGCGTAATCACAAAGATCCATACCATAAATCCGATAATGAGAA
>JABHOV010000075.1 GCA_018695135.1 Candidatus Melainabacteria bacterium
AAACTGAAGGTACTCTCGGAAATCTAGTGGGAATAAGGGATAGCTGATTGATCTGCCGCGCAATGAGCTAGCAATCTCTTGACTTAATAGCGTGGCTGAAGATCCTGTGATAAAAATCTTGGCTTTGGTTTTATCGTCTAATCGCCTTATAAAAGTTTCCCAGCCACTTATGTTTTGAATTTCATCAAAGAAAAAATATACTTGGTCATGTTGAGGATAAAGCTCATTATATGCTTGAATAAGACTATCTAGGTCTGAAGCTTCAAGGGGGAGTATCCTGTCATCTTCAAAATTAACATAGATGATTTTCTCTTTGGCAATTTTGCTTTTGCGTAATTGCTTGATTAATTGATAGGAAGAGTATGTCTTACCACTGCGTCTCGGCCCATAGAGTACTTGTATTTTCTTTGAATTAAGATCCAAATCACTTGGTTTCCTTGGATCTAATTCAGGTAATTCTGTTTCTATGAATTCCTGTATTATC
Source organism: Candidatus Melainabacteria bacterium (assembly GCA_018695135.1). Classification (GTDB taxonomy): domain Bacteria; phylum Cyanobacteriota; class Vampirovibrionia; order LMEP-6097; family LMEP-6097; genus JABHOV01. The sequence goes on from JABHOV010000075.1 coordinate 485, forward strand.
AGCTTGAATTCTTTTTTCTTTGACATGATTTCCTCTTATATAAGGATATTATACCATGTTTCGAGCTTTTATATCAGGAAAGAATCGGCCCATAGTTTCCTGGTATAGAAGGAAGTTAATTAGCAGTTCATTATTGTTCAGATGATAAACGACCATGAAGCTCATTAAGTTTCAATATATTATAGACAGATTGAATTAAGCTAGCTCCCGGTCTTGAGAGACTATCTTGGAGCTTTTGAAAACTTTGATCAAATCGATTATAGATGTCTTCAACGTCGATGTCTATCTATTCAGGAAGATATAGTGCTCTTATTAATGCAAATATGTTCTTCACCCATAGCTGAGGATACTTAGAATCAGTTCTTCTCAAACTGGGGAACATCTTTGGCCATTTACGTGATAAATCTTTAAGTTGCTGAGTATTTTTTAGAATAGTATTTCTTTCTGTTATGAATTTTTCACAAAAATCGTTCCAGTCAAATGCATCAAGTTGCTTAATGTCTGTAAGTCTAAAACCCATTCTAGCCTGCGTTACAAAGCTCAAGCACTGCCATCCTTATAGCAACACCATTGGCTACTTGTCTGTAAATTCTTGAATTGCTGCGTTCTATAAGATCACCGTCAATCTCGATACCACGGTTAAATGGAGCTGGGTGCATAACGATGGTGTTGTCTTTGAGTTTAGCAAAGCGAGTTTTGTTTAGCCCATAGGATTCTAGGTAGTTATCAATTGTATTGGTGAGAGCATGTCTTTCTGACTGTACTCGCAACATCATCACCACATCCGCGTCATTAAGAGCATCATCTACTGAAGAGATTTGAACATTGCTATCAATTTCTGTTGGCATCCATTGTTCTGGTCCAGCCAAACTAATGGCTGCGCCGAATTTGGAAAGAGCAACGATATTAGAATTAGCAACACGGCTATGTTTAACATCACCAATGATGGCAACCTTGAGTCCTTCTAAATGTCCAAACTCTTGTCTGATAGTTAATAGATCCAGTAAGCCTTGAGTTGGATGTTCGTTGGCTCCAGCTCCAGCATTGATAAGTGATACTTCAACTTGAGGAGCGATTTCTTGGAGTATACCTTCTTCCTGAGTTCTGATGATGGCTGTGTTTACGCCCATTGCTTCAAAAGTGCGTAATGTGTCATAAAGTGTTTCACCTTTGGTGGTGCTTGAATTTCTGGCATCGAAATTGAGAACATGGTAGCCGAGCTTCTTTGCTGCAAGTTCAAAAGAAAATCTAGTGCGAGTACTAGGCTCAAAAAATAAATTGACGATGACAGGATTAGCTACAGTGCGCGGCGCACTAGAGATTGTTGAATTGGGATTGTCTGCCCAAAAATCACCACGATCAAGAAGATGATTAATTTCTTCAGTACTAAGATCTTTTAGTAATATAAGGTCTTTGCGCATTTTAGTTTGGATTGCCATTTACTTGCGCTCCTCTCCTACTATCCAAGCGCCGCCGATTAATTTTTGTCCTGTTTCTATATCATAGAGAGCAATTGCCTGTCCAGGAGTGATTGCGTCTATCGGATCTAAGAAATCTACTTCTAGTTCATGCTCACCAACTAGTTTGACAGTGGCAGGAACGGCTTGCATGTTGTATCTGATTTTGACCAGGGACATGAAGCTATCGCCATCAACCTTGCTAATGATATTTCTATCTTTGGCAAATGCTTTTTGTCCTTTGATTTTATCGCGAGTGCCGACGTAGACCTTGTTTGTTAAAGGATCAGTTTTGACTACATAAAGTGGTTCTGGGTAAGCGATGCCAAGTCCCTTGCGTTGCCCATAGGTATAGTTGAAGCTACCTTTGTGTTTGCCGAGTACTTCGCCAGATTCTATCTCAATAATTTCACCAGGTTTTTCACCAAGGATTTTAGTTAAATAGTCAGAGTTGGTCATGTCGTTACTGACAAAACAAATGTCTTGTGATTCTGGTTTATTAGCGACAGATAAATTATTCTCAAGAGCAATTGCTCTTACTTCGTCTTTGTTTAAATCAGCAAGAGGGAAAACTGTCTTGGCAAGCTGGTCTTGATTGAGTCCCCAAAGCATATAGCTTTGATCTTTATTACGTTCTTTGGGTCTCAGTAAACCAAAGCTGTCATCTTGGTATTTTGCAATCTTGGCATAGTGACCGGAAGCCATATGAGTTGCACCAAGCTGATCGATAGAATATGCAAGCAAAGAACCCCACTTGACATCGTTATTACAACTAATACAAGGGATCGGCGTCTCACCTCTTGCGTAAGACTCATGAAAATCCTTAATAATGCCATCTGCAAATTCTTGACGAAGGTCTATAGCGTGATGCTCAACTCCCAATTGATCGCAGACCTTGACGGCGTCAACAACTCCGTTGTCACAACAACGTCCCGCACCAGACATAATCCAAGCCGTGATGCCAAAAACCTCATAACCTAGGTTGTTGAGAATGGCTAAAGCAGCGGAGCTATCAACCCCTCCACTCATTGCAACAGCAATCTTGGATTTCTTAGGATCCGGTAAATAATTTTGGCCCTGTGTTAGGCTCTTTTCACTAGTAATTAGTGTCATTTTGACCTCAATTGGCTGACCTAGTTCTTAGGTCTAGCTTTCAATTGTTTAGTATAGACCATTTAACACAATAATAGCCATATCCATATCAAATTATAAGGCAAGATCAACTGTTTAGCCCTCTCATTACGACAAAATAATACGTTGAATCTAGCTGACGGAGGAGCTAGCAAGGGTCTATTTTCAATAAGATGTCTAATATCGGTAGAATCAGCACCTTAATGAGGTTTAATAGTCAGAATAGAAATCTGGCCATGAACCAGTTGCGTTTTGCTGAACATAGTTCGAGATTAAATTTACAAAAAAAACATCTAACTAATTATGAAGTCATCGGCGGTTCCAAAGAATTATTAAATAACCGTGCAATGATAAAACGTTTTGAAGCAATTGAAAAAAATGAAACTAAGGCAGTTGCAGAAATTGGTTTAATGTCAACTAATCTAAGTGGACTTAAAAATATTCTTGATACTATTAAAACTAGTGCCTTTCGTGGTGCTTCTGATACATCAAGTCCTGATGAGCTATTGATCCTAGGACAAGAGCTTCGTGGGATTGCACAAGATTTTTTTGATGGAGTGAATACCAAAATCAACGGCAAGTATATCTTCTCTGGCTTAGGTTCTGACAAAAAAGTTTTTGACACTAAAGAAGGACAGATATTTTCAGCCGGTACTTACCTAGAAGGATCTACATATGCAGGCAATAGACTAATTGAAGGCAAGAAAGCAAGTATTGGACTTGATACTTTATTTGCTGCACAAGAGAGTTCTGCTAATTACGTTGGTACCGTACCATCACCAGCGACACTTGCCGCTAACGCAGAGCTTAACTTGGTCGTTAATGATGGTTTTAATGAAATCAATGTCGGTGACATAGCTTTAAGTGCTGGAGATACAGTAGCCAATATGGTAACTAAGATCAATGCAGCCTTTAATACTGCCGGTGGAGTTGGTTCCATAGTGCAAAATACCGCGGGCGCTTTAGATTTTAATACTTCATTGATTACAGGTAATTTGGAAAATGCTAATGCAGCAATCATCGTTAGTCCAGGTTCAACACTCTCAACTACTTTGGATGAACTAGGTCTTACAGCTGGTACCACCTTTGGTACTAGTACAAGTATTCAAAACACTTTCAGCAAGCTTGAAAATGCTTACAATTCTCAAAGTAGCCAATTGGTCAGAGAGTCTCTTGTTGATATTCAGGAACTTATAGATAGTATAACTCTGATAGAAACAGAGCTTGGTGGTATTGAGTCTAATTTCAATGACGCCATTAATAGTCATTTCAGTATAAGGACAGATTTGCAGATCAAAGAATCTGAACTTGCCACAATTCCAATTGCTGATGCAATTCAAAGAGTAACAGCAGCACAAGCCGGTCTCAATGGGTCGATGCAGGCAGCAGCAGCAGTATTGCAAGCAAGTGTATTTAACTTCTTGAGTTTATAGGATAAATAAAATGATAAGTAGATTGTCAACACAACTAATGTTTAATATGCTGGGAGATCAAATCAGCTCTAATCAAGCGCGTGTTTTCGATTTGTCAAACAAGATCAGCACCCAAAAGAAATTTATTCGTGCCTACGATGATCCAGCAGCGGCAACTGAAGCAATGAAAATTCAAACGAGGTTGGGTGAAAATCAACAAAGAACAAGAGATCGTGTGCAAGCTCAACAAGAATTAGAACTTGGTGAATTAGCTTTAAGAGGGATGGAAAATTTATTACAAAGAATGAGGGAAATAGCTATCGCTGCAGGTAATGAAGTGCTCGGTCCTGATGAAAGAGCTGCTTATGCTACTGAGGCTGAAGCAATTGTAGATGCCTATACACAATTCGTGAACTCCAAAGTCAATGGCAATTATGTTTTTTCTGGTCAACAGTCTGATCTGGTAACACTTCGGCTCGCCGATGGTGCTCCTTATGGTTCAGCGGTCTTTAAACATAATTCAGATGATGGTAATCAAAGAATGATAGATGCTATTCCTTCTAGTGTTGATATTAAAGATTCATTGATTTCTGCTGCAAGTTCAGCAACAATGACAAGTGGAATTATTAATCCAGTAACAACAGTAGCTGGAGATCTTGATTTTGAAATTGATGATGGCAATGGAAATATTACTAGTTTTACAGCCAGTATTAGCGTTAGTGATACTTTATCAACAATTATAAGTACTATTAATACGGCATTTATTACAGCAGGTGGTCCTGGTACAATTGCTCAAGAAAGCCCAGCAGGCTATCTTAATCTAGATACTGCTTTGGTTACTGGATCTACGACTGGAAGCGTAGCCAAGATACAACTATTGTCTAGTTCAGACACCGATCTTGCCACCGAGCTTTATTTGAGAGAACAAACTTTTACAGGTAAAGAAGCTGGTGTTTATAATACTTTTGAAGCTTTAAAGACAGCTTTGGATAGTAATGATCCAGATGCAATTAGAGGATTGATTGATGATTTTGATTTCAATATGACTCAAGTTAATGATTTGACAGCGACCATGGGCTTAAGGATTGCCAGAGTTGAAAATCTCAATAGTTTGGCTGAAGATATAGACTTTACTCTGCAGAGCAATTTGTCTACAGTACAGGATATTGATATGGTCAAAGCGAGTTTGGATATTGCTAATGCGCAAGCTGCATTAGAGACGTCGATTAGTTCAACGTCAACATTCTTTCAACAGAGCTTGAGGGATTTTCTTAGATAGGAGTAATTTATGACAGGAACATTTGGCGGACTAGGAATAAGTACTTCAGGCATGCAGGGCGCTCAGGCGGGGCTCAATATTGCTGCTAATAATATTGCCAATGTGAACACCCCTGGTTATTCTCGTCAGAGAGTTAATTTCAAGCAAGGTTCTACAACCAATATCCCTGGAGTTAATGTACAAAGAACATTCTCTGGAGTTGTTATTCAAGACATTGAAAGAGTTAGAGATTTATTTCTGGATCAAAGTTTTAGACAACAAGCAAGTAATCTTGGTTTTGATAGTAAAGTTGCTGAGCTCAGTATCAACATGAACAATATCTTGGGTGAGCCTAGTGAGACTGGTCTCACTGCCAAGCTCACAGATTTCTTTGAGGCTGCTAAGGATTTTGCTGCAAGCCCCGACTCAGATACGACACGAGTGATTTTTATTAATGCGGCTGAAGCTTTGACTGATGCTTTCAATCAAATCGATGATTCGATTGGTCTATTGAAAAGAGGATTGGATCTTGAGACTAGTGGTCAGATTGATGGATCTATTACAGAACTTAATAGTGTTCTTGATGAACTTGGAGATGTGCATGCACAAGTCTTAAAGTCAATTGCCAACGGTGTTCCATCTGGTGAGCTCTCGGATAGGCGGGATACTTTGATTGATAGAGCAAGTGCATTATATGATTTTACGATTCAAACTGAAGTCAATGGGACTTTCCGTAAATTAACAACAACTTTGTATGATAGTGAAGCTACAGTAACTGCAACAAATGGTTTTCCTAATGTTGATGACGCTATTACTGCAATTACTAGCTCAACTAATACAATTACGATGAGTGTAGATAATGGTGCGGGTACTAGTGTTGGTCCATTTACTGTTAACTTGGTAGCAAGTTCAAGCATGAGAGAGATCGTTGATAAAATCAATGCTACTTTCAAGGCTAAGGGTGGTGGTGGAACTATTGCTTCAATTGATGATGAAGGTAAGCTAACCCTGTCTACCTCACTTATTGACAATTCTGTTAATGATGCAGATGCAGAGATTGATATTACTGGTGGTTCTGCTTTAATTGTACTTGGTTTAACTGCTGCTACAACAAACGGCTCTGATGGAACAGAAGTTACTGTGCTGGATAGTTCTGGAGCTCAATATATTTTTGATGTGGAATCTGGTAATAATTTATTAGATCCTTATCCTAGTACTTTGATTTTAAGAAGTGTCGATGGCCTTTTGACAAGAGAAGGTAGTTTGGATGGTGCAAGCGGTGAACTTGGTGGCATGCTGCATATGACTAATAAAATCATTCCGGAGATGAGAGAGCAATTAGATAGCTTGGCTCTTAGTATCAAAGACTCGGTCAATGATTTGCTTACTTTAGGCACAACTACTGATGGTATCGCTGGTGCTGCGCTGTTTAGTGGTACTGGTGCTGGTAATATTGGTGTTGTTTCCAATGTTGTAAATAATCCAGATTTGATTAGTGCAGGTAAGACTGCTAATTTAAGTGATGGTGCTATTGCTGATGAGATTGCTGATTTGTTTTATGCTTCCAATAATTTAGTTAGTGACAATGCCAAAACACAAATGCTATTTATTGATTCGCCGAGTGCTGCAAACGTACAAAGTTTGATTCCTTTGATCCCTGGTCAGCAAATTACTTTACACGCAGATGGAATAGTTCTTGATGGCGCAAGTGAGGTTAATGCAGGAACAAATGGCTTTGGTAGTGATAGTTTGGTGCAATTTGAATTTCTTGATGCCGCTGGTACTGTGATTGGTTTGACTCAAAATTTTTCAAGTATTACAGGTGCTCCTGAAGAAAGAGTCACTTATACAGGTAGTGTTCCTGCCAGTGCAGCTTTTCTTCGTTTCAAGATGAATGGAACTAGTTTCAATGATAATGATTTAACTGATAACCAAGGACATTTTCGTCTTTCGGTAATTCAAGGCGGTGTTAATGACGCAGCAGCGAATTTGAGTAACAAGGCAACAGATATTGTTGGTTCTTATGGTACAACTGCCAACATTGCAATTTCTAAAGTGCAGAATACCGAAAGCCTATTAACTTCAATTGATAATAATAGAATCGCTACTAGTGGTGTTTCACTTGAAGAAGATTCTTCTGAATTAATTAGATTCCAAACAGCTTTTGCTGCCAATGCTAATGTGATGCGTGTTTTTAATGAAGTGCTAGAAACAATGTTGTCTATGGTGTAATCACCTATGGGTCCAATTCGCAATAGCTCTGCTGTGCCACCATTGATTCTAGCTTTGGACCCATTAGGGTGATTAAATAACAAAACAAACTGCAGCGGATCGACTTATTACCAAGCATAACTTGAACATTACAAAACAACTCTAGTAAACTGCAATGGGTGAGCGATATATTGTATAGAGCCTTAAGTCTTCTAATCCTTTATACACTCTGACCAGAACTTCTTATTTGCTAGAATAACTTAGCAATGATAGATATTGAGTTATATCAAAAGAATTTAGCTTTTTGGGAAGATGCTTGGGCACGAGTCAAGAAAGCTAATACCAATGTTACTGATGTCTTGGATTATATTCCTGAGATTCCAGAAGTTTTTAAGCAGCACGACTGCAAGCGTATTTTGGATATTGCTTGCGGCTCTGGCTGGTTAAGTTTCTTTCTTAATGAACAAGGTTTTGAACTTGTTGGAGTAGATATTTCTGCCTCTGCAATTCGTTTAGCTAATGATGTAGTAGCAGAACGTAAATTAAACACTGTTCAATTTATTCAAGCTGATATGTTTGCTATGGATTTCCCCGAGAATAGTTTTGATGGAATCCTTATCAATGCTTGTTTTGAGCATCTTGATTATGATCGCGGGGCTGAATTTCTGCAAATGATCAAAAAATATCTCAAGCCTGATGGCATTATGTTTGGTGTCTTTGACAAAGTAGCAAGCGGCAAGCGCGGTACTTATGAAGTACTTGAAGATGGCAGTCATCAGTATAATGACGAGTATCGTGATGGTATGCTCTTGCGTTATTATAATGATGAAGAATTAGAGTCCTTGCTTCGGGAAACTAATTGGCAAGTGATCTCTAATCGCAAGAATAAGCACGAGAGTCGTATTGTTGTTGCAAAAAATATCAAATGAAAAAACAAACCATCTTAATTCATACTTTGGTCTCGGTTATGATTGCTGGGCTTTTGTATTTCTATCAGCCCTTATTTGCAAAGTCTTTTTTGATTGCTAGTTTTGTCTTTAATCTATATTTGCAACTTCTTTATACTGGTTTTGAGGCGCCATTGCGAGCTTTACAGGCAGAGACTGCACGGAAAGAACCAGCAGATGACGATAAAGCAGACGAAGGTGTCAAGATAAATCCATGGGCTCTACTTCTTTCAGTCTTTAGAGTGGTATTAACTGCAGCTATCTTGGCAATACTTATTATGAAATTTAAGCTTAATCTTATGGCTACTGGAATGGCTTTCTTGCTTTATCAGCTAATATTAATAGCAATAGGTTTCTATTTCAATGCATCACATCAACGGACAAATACTAGGTAATACAGTCAATATCGACACGCTTTATTTTGCGTGGGGATGTATGGCCGTGATTTTGCTTTGCTCTGCTTTTTTTACTGCAGGAATTTCTGCAGACACTGGTAAATATGGAGTGAGACAACATTTTGCAGAGAGCTTGTTTGGTTTTATTAGAAACTTAGTACGTGATCAAATTGGTAAAAGAGCAAATGACTATGTATTCTTTATTGGATCAATTTTCATTTTCATTTTGACTAGTTATTATGCTGGTTTAATACCTTGGAAACTAGGCGCAGTATTTTCTTGGTGGCCGCATGTTGCTGCACATGGTCATCATGCTGCGGTACCTTGGCATGGTGCAAGCCCGGTTGCAGACATCAATCTCCCTGCTGCTATGGCTATGATAGTGATTTGTGTTTACGTTGCTTCAGGTATCAAAGTTGCTGGCTGGAAATACGTTGAGACTTTCTTGCCGATTAGGTTTAGTCAAAAAGGTTGGGCAATGCTTAACCCCATGTGTCTAATTGAATTGATGGATCTTGTTGTAAGACCGTTAACTCTCTCTTTACGTCTTTTTGCAAATACTGTTGCTGGTGAAACTTTGCTTGTTACTTTCATAGGCTTTTTTTGGTTTGTTTTACCTTTGCCAATTTTGGGTTTTGAGCTTGCTGTTGGTTTATTACAGTCGTTTATATTTACTATTCTTGCTACTGTATATATTGCGACGGCGGTGCAGCATGCAGAGCACCTCTTACACGCTGAGGCTCACTGATCTCTCATTGCGAGCGTCAGCGTGACAATCCAGTTGACCATGAATTAGATTGCCACGCCTTTTCAAGGCTCGCAATGACGCTAAGGAATAATTGATGACTCACGCCCTCCACTTATTTGCAGAAATTTCCCCAGTCTTTTTGATTGCAATAATCGCTTCAAGCCTGATTGATCAATTTATTAGTGATGAAGCGCTCAGCTATATTTTTGACAGGACTAATGACTTTGTTGGAATCCTGATAGCAAGTTTGATTGGTTCTTTGATTCCAATTTGTACTTGTGGCATGATTCCGCTTGCTATTAAGTTACACGAAAAAGGTCTCAAGTGGAAAAGTCTGACAGCTTTTTTGGTTGCCGGTAATGCTTCAAGTATTCCAGCATTGATATTGACAACAACCATGGGCATGCAGCTGACTTGGATTCGATTCGTTAGTTCTGTTGTCTTTGGGATTCTTGTTACTTATTTATTGATGCTTCTTGCGCCTAAGGATTTTAAATTAGAGCTTCAAACTACGCATCATCACCATAATCATGATTGTTGTGAAAGCAAGAAAAATATTTGGTCAAGATTGGTCAAAGATATACTTGAAATTTCAGCGAGTTTTTTACCTTGGATTATTTTTGCTATCTTGGTAGCAAGTTATATCTCAAGCATTAGTGATAGTGCTAGTTTGATCAATTTTGTTAATTCATTTGATAATCCTTTGATATCCACTGCGCTTGCTTCAGTGATTGCCTTTCCATTTTATTTTTGTGCTGGTGCTGATATTCCAATCAGTCAAGAATTTCTTAAGCTGGGTGTACCAATAGGTACTATAATTAGTTTTATGCTCGCAAGTCCAGGTGTTAATTTCACTAGCTTCGTAGTTTACAGAAAAGCAGTTGGCTTTAAACAGGCTCTTGTTCTTACTTTAGCTTCTATTGTTGCTGCAACTTGTATAGGTTCATTTCTATGGTTACTTTTTTAAAACAATACCAAGAATTACTTACTAAACTTAAAGCATGGAACGAGGCTTACTATCTCAATGATGCACCTGTTGTTGAGGATGCTGTTTACGACGCGCATATGCAAGAACTTTTGGCTTTGGAAAAAGTGAATCCTGAGATTATTAGAGAGGATAGTCCAAGCCAAAACGTAGGTGCTAAGCTAAGCTCCACCAAGTTTGGCAAAGTCAAGCATGAAATTCCCATGATCAGTTTGGCGAATGCTTTTGGTCCAGAAGAAATTAGAGAATGGGAGGAGCGTGTCAATCGTATTATTGGTGAAGAAACCAAGCGTGATTATGTTTTTGAACTCAAGATAGATGGCTTGAGTATTGCAATTGATTATAAAGACGGCAATATGGTGAGGGCTGCAACTCGCGGGGATGGCAAGGTCGGAGAGGATGTTACCGAGAATGTGCGTACTATTACTACTTTGCCACAAGAAGTTAATGTTGAGACTTTGCAGCTAGGATCTAACTTTCAAATTCGTGGTGAGATTTTTATTAACAAGAGTGACTTTGTCAAGATCAATGAAGAGCAAACAAGGCTCGGTGGGACTATCTATGCTAATCCACGTAACACAGCTTCTGGTTCATTAAGGCAACTTGACTCCAAGGTGACAGCTTCACGTAAGCTTGATGCGATTTTTTATAGTTTATTTCCGCAGGCTAAAACTCATACAGAGAGCTTGAAACAGCTTGAAGAATATGGCTTTAAAACTAATGCTGCTAATAACAAGGTCTGCAAGACTATTGATGAAGTGATAGAGCTTTATGAATACTGGCAAGAAAACAAAAACAACCTTGATTATGAGATTGATGGTGCGGTTGTAAAAATAAATCAAATTGATTTACAAACAACACTCGGTTCTACAGCCAAATCACCACGCTGGGCTATTGCCCTCAAATTTGCCGCTGAAATTGCTGAGACTCAAATAGAATCTGTTGATTATGAGCTTGGGCGTTTGGGGACGATTACGCCGGTGGCTAATTTGAGCCCGGTACAACTTGCTGGAACAACAGTTAAGCGAGCTACCTTACACAACTTCGATCAAGTCGCGCGGCTTGGTGTTCGAGTTGGTGACTGGGTTAATGTCCGTAAGGCTGGCGAAATTATCCCAGAGATTGTCAGTGTTAATCTTGGCAAGCGAGGCGAGACTCAAACTATTGAAGTGCCGGTTGCTTGTCCCGTTTGTGGTTCAGAAGTGGAGAATGAGGATGTTAGTTATAGATGTACCAATGTAGCTAGTTGCCCAGCACAAGTCTTGAGACGCATTCAGCATTGGTGCTCAAAGGGTGCAATGGATATTAGTGGAGTTGGTCCTGCGCTTGTTGCTACTTTGCTTGAAAACAATTTGATCAAAACACCTTTGGATTTATACAGGCTCAAGCTTGAAGATATCACTGGAATTGAACGTATGGCTGAAAAGTCCTCACAGAACGCTATTGATTCTATTAGAGCGAGTCGTAGCCAGGGCTTTTCGAGATTCTTGTTTGCACTTGGTATCAAGCATGTTGGAATCAATGTCGCTGAACTAGTAGCAAGTTATTTTCCTGATCTTGCTATTTTAGAATCAGAGCTTTTGAATAACAAGGGTGAGTCCTTAGTCAAGGTGGATGGTCTTGGTCCTAAAATAATCGAATCATTGCAGGAATTTTTTGAGTCTGATACCTATAAAGAGTTTAAGGCGCTCTTGCAGGAACAAGCTGAACTATTAGATATCCAAAGCAATGAAGCTAAACAAGTGGGTACTAGACTGGAAGGCTCAAGCTTTGTGATAACGGGGACCCTGACGGAGAGCCGTTCTCATTATGAGGACTTGATTAAGATCAACGGTGGCAAAGTTAGTTCAGCGATTTCAAAGAAGACTTCTTACTTGCTTTGTGGAGAGAATGCCGGATCAAAACATGATAAGGCTGAGCAGTTGGGAGTCAAGATCCTTAATGAGAAGGAATTTCATGAGTTGCTTTAGGTCTTCGTCATTGCGAGCCCGAAGGGCGCGGCAATCTAATGCATTAATCTGGAGGGCTTCGCTTTTTGTGATTCTCTTTTGGGGGCTTGCAATGACTGGGGTTCAAGCCCAAGAAATTTCTATTGGTTTATATGATCAGGTTGATACTTTATATTTAACAGCTAATAAGGATTATGAAGTTAATGAGGATCTTGATAATGATGCAGCTTTTATAAATTCAAGAACGATGATGAAAATGAAACTGGGAGCTAGGGCTCTGATTCGCTCTTCACCTGCCGCTGCCAACTCACTATTAATCGCTGCTGAGCCTGATCTAGTAACGACTAGTCGCATTGTGAGCTTTGTTTGTAAAGAGGATTGTTTGTTTGAAATCAAACATGGTGGTCGAAGTCAAACTTATCGCGGTACTATCGTTATTAAGCCTTACCAGAAGCATTTCACGGTAATTAATAGACTTGATCTTGAGGATTATTTGCAAGGAGTTGTGCCTGCTGAGATGCCAAGTACTTGGCAGAGTGAAGCACTTAAAGCACAAGCAGTTGCTGCAAGAACTTATAGTCTTGCGATGTTAGGCAGGCGCTCTATCCTTGGTTATGATCTTAAATCAAGTGTTGAAGATCAGGTTTATCTGGGTTATAACAAAGAAAAGCTCAGTACTAATGCTGCGATTAAAGCTACTGCTGGAGAGTATTTGGTTGATAAACAAGGTTCCTTGGTGAATGCATATTTTTCTAGTAGGGCTGGTCGCTATTCTGCTAGTCCTGAAGAGGGTTGGGGTATTAGCTCACAAGGATATTTAGTGCCGCGTAAAGAGCCAGCGAATGTCAGTCGCGGCAAATGGCAAATGAGTTTCAGTCAATCT
>JABHOV010000017.1 GCA_018695135.1 Candidatus Melainabacteria bacterium
GAAGACGTAGAAAATATTATTCATGAGTTATTAACAAGTGAAGAGGCTATCAGCAGACTAATTGAAACATTATTCGCCAATTTCCAGCTTGATGTACAAAGACTCGATTCTGAGATCTTCGATCTGCTTGATGATGGTGATGATACTTTTTCTAATAGTGGTGGTTCTGAAACTGACACTACAGAAACAACCCAATACTTCTTGGACTTTGGCAAAGGGCAAGCTGCCAAGATTGCCAATAGTGAGCAGCAAGCTCTTGAATTCACTCTTGATTTCTTAGAAGAAAGACATCTTGCTTCATTCCCTGGTGCTGTCTGGAACGAAGCTGCTCAAATCGGCGTGCAAGTAAGTAATAAGTTCCAGAGCGGTAAATTATTACTGGATCCTCTTTTAATTGAAAAAATCATAACAGAGAAATTTAGTTCTAGTGACCCTGTATTAGATGCTGAACTTAAAAAAGAACTATCAAACATAAAAACTCAAAAAGGCTTCCTTGCCAAATTCGCAACAATGAGAGAGTTTATAGACTTTGCTGCCGTTCACCATACTACAGCAAATGATGCAGCAACCTTTACTAAATTATTCCAAGCTGACTTAATTGCTAGAACCCCAAAATACTATGAAGATCAACGTAGCTTATTAGACGTACTCAAAGGCAAGGCAACTGATTTTGATACTTCAACTACTGGCAAGGTCTTTCAGGGCACTGGAGACAAAATCACAACTGCAGCAAAAGGAGTAGCTCAAGTATTAGGTTCTGGTTACGGTAAATTAGCAACAAGCAATTTTGAAGATTTTGTTAGAGACAATCCTTTATTATTAATGGAACACTTGCTCAGCCAAAAAGCTGCAACGACAGACACGGATGAACTTGCAAGGCTCAATAACGAAATCAACTCCCTGCAAGAATTTCAAACAAGGCACCTTGACAATCTAACAAGTTGGCTCCAGGCAAAAAACAAACAATTGGCTAAAACCAAGGCTGTCATCACAAGACTAGAAACAGAGGCAGCAAACCCCAACACAGAACCACAAAGAATAACTGAAATACAAGCAAAAATAACTAGTTTAATCAATAGCTCCAAAACCAAAGATGCCGGTCTGCAAGTAGAGACTCTTAAATCAAGAGCTAATTTTAGCCTTAGTCAGCTTGAAGCACTCAGGCTTAAAGAAGTCAATGAAGAAACACCTAACCAAAAGAAACTAGCAGCCATTGATAAAGATATTGAATTAATCCAAAATACATTACTAATAGCTGATGCTGATATTGTAGAACAAGCTATACGTAACGGTGCAGCAATCGTAATCAATAAAACAGTTGCCAGTGATCTCAAATCAATTAAAGACCAGACTAAATTAATCAAGCCAGGCTCAAACTCAATAGCAGAATCACAAGCTATAATTACAGGAATCAAAACAGCCTATAATAATCATGAGTTCCTGCGACTCGCTGACATCAGCGGTGTAGATATTGATAATGAAGCTCTTACTGAAATCATTAATACTGTTGTCAGAACCAAAAATGCTCACGCCGCTCTTTACGCCAGTGAAACTCTTGAATCAGGTAAAATCAATGCTCAATTCACTACTAAAAAACTAGCAACACCTGGTGAAGATGGTTCAGTACCAGTAGACAATCAAATCGCTCCTCCACAAATCTCTCCAACAGCCTCTGCTGCTGCTATTGGGGCAATTGGTAATCAAATCCTACTCAAAATCAATAACATAATTAATGAAAAAACATTACCAGACGAGACATGGATTCATGACAATGCCAAAATTATCAAGGATATTAATGATCAAATTACACCAACTCTTGAAAGTGCAGGGGAAGTATTCTTCAATCAATTACGCAGAATTTTCAGAACTACTATTAGTAGCTTTTTTAATGAGCACAACAGCAGCAAAGACAGTCTTGACGACGCTAAAACAACCTCTTCATTTGAAAAGAACTTGTCAAAAGATAGTAACTTAGGGAATGATGCCAGTGAAATTCTACAAGACGTGGAAACTGCCATCAACAGACTTGGAACTAGTAACCCCGAAACAGCAAGTGACAAAATCTTTGTTAATAAAGACTTAGAAAAATCCATCAAATCCATCAAAAAATTCGTAGACAGCAACCTGGATTATGAAAGCCAAAATTTTAAAAACCAAATCAACCTAGATGCCTTTAAAGACCAGATAGCTGCCATAAACCTCCCTGCTAACGGATCAGCCGAGATCCAAACTAGCATTGATAGCCTACAAGGCTTTATTGATGATGGTAGTGACGAAACAACTTGGAATAGCCACATTGCCACACTTGCCGCTGACTTAGGTAGATTGGCTAATGATGCGAAAGAGGATAAACACAATTCTTATTTACGTACAACTAATTTAGCAGAAATCCAAACTAGGCTTCAAGCAATAGCAGATGGCTCTGATTCTAGCCTCGATGATTTACAAGAGCAAGCATCATTAGCCAATGCTCAATTCGATAACAGAAACACTCAACTCACTAACTATAGAACAGAAATAGCCAATCTTGAGAGATCAACACCAATTGACAATACTAGAATCAATGAACTTAACGGACTCATCGATAGTCTTAATGCTGATATCAATAGTGCAAGAAACCAACGAGATAACGCGCAATCACAAATCACTGCAATTAAAGACAGAGCCCAAGCTTTACTTGATGGCGATGAAACCAATAATAAAATTGGTATTGATGAGCTTTTAACTCATCTCAATGACAAAAAGGTAGATGTTATTCAAGCTATGAATGCCTATCAACCAGCAATCCCAGAAGGCGTTCTCAAAGATCGCTTAAAAAAGTACGAAAAAGAACTTTCCAAAGAATATAGTAGCAACTTAATTAATACTGATTCAATAGACAATATCCAAGATCAACTCAATGAAGCTCTCTTTAGTACTAGTTTTGATTTAAATGGTGATGGTGATAATGATTTTGATAGCATTCAACTAGTTATTGATAAAATTGATGGGCTAGCTGATAATGTCACTAATATATTTGGCAGCTCTTATGACAAAGCACAAAAACTTAATCAACTAGAAAACTCTCTTATTACCAAACAAGTCTTGCAAGCAGAGCTAGCTCAAACGCTACAAGCAGAGCTTGATGCTGGCACTAGCCCAGCAAGGGCAGAAGAGATATCTAAGATGCTTTATGGTTTTGAAGAAATTGCTGGAGTCATGACAACTGGCAGCGCTACGAATCTTATGGACAATGCTTTACTTGCAGACATTGAAGATCTTGGTGACATTAATGAAGACATTAAAATCGATAACACAACTATACTCAGAAAAGTACTAGACCCACAATTTATCAATGGTGGTGCAGGACAAGCCAAAATAGATGCTATCTCCAAGATCCTCTATGGCTTTGAAACAACCAAACTTGATAATGGTGAAATAGAAACTACTATCGGAACTGCAGACTCCATGAAAGACAAAAGCTTAATTGACGGCATCAAAGACCTTAGAACAGAAGCTAGCAGAATCCTAGACATGGAAATACCAGAAGATGAAACCGACTTAGTGAACCTACTAGATGAGAGAAAGGCGGACTTTGGTGGCATCGAACAACAAAGTATCAAACGACTCATCCTGTTGATGTTTGTCCTAAGCATGCTTGAATACAGTGATTGGGACTACAGAAAAACTGAAGCTGATCAAAGTAGATATTCTGTTACTTAAAATTCTAGCTTAACTTGCTTTCTGACTAAGTTCATTACCTTGCTGAATCAATACCTTAACCAAACCACTAAACAACGGATGTGGCTTTCCTGGTCTTGAAAGAAACTCTGGATGAAACTGACAAGCAACAAAATACGGGTGATCTGTAATCTCAATCATCTCAACTAAACTATCATCAGGTGAAGTCCCTGAAATCACCATGCCATTAGCTTCTATCTCTTCTCTATAAGCATTATTAAATTCATAACGATGTCTATGTCTCTCATCAATCAGATTAAGACCATAGGCTTGATGCGCTTTAGTACCGGGCTTGATCTTACAAGGATAAAGTCCCAATCTCATTGTTGCACCTTTGTCTTCAATATCTTTTTGCTCTTCCATTAAGTGAATCACTGGATCTGCTGCTGCTGAATCAAACTCAACACTATTAGCGTTTTTGCGCCCAAGCACATTACGAGCAAACTCGATAACTGCACATTGCAATCCTAAGCAAAGTCCCAAGAAGGGTTTTTTGTTTTCTCTAGCCCAGCGAACCGCATTTAACTTACCTTCAATACCTCTATCACCAAAACCACCTGGCACCACAATGCCATCAAGATCACAAAGCATTTCTTCTGCTCTTGCATAACTATCCAAATCATCAGAAAGAATCGATACTATCTCAACACCATGATCTTGAGCAGCACAAGCATGCCTAATAGACTCAGAGACCGAGATATAAGCATCAGAGAGCTTGGTATATTTACCAACCAAACCTATTTTAAGTTTGGGGTATTCTGGATTAATTAGTTTTGCAACAACCTCATTCCAAACGCTCAAGCCTGGTTTCTTGTCTTCCAAATTCAACTTTGCAAGTACACAAGAAGCAAGTCCTTCTCTTTGCATCACCAGCGGCACTTGATAAATACTCTTGCAGTCCTTACTTTCAATTACATTAGTTACAGGTACATCAGTAAAGAGACTTACTTTCTCACGTAATGCTTTGGGTATAGATTTATCAGACCTTAAAACAATCACATCAGGCTGAATACCTTTAGAACGAAGCAACTCTACAGAGTGCTGAGTAGGCTTGGTTTTGAGCTCGTCAGCGGCTTTAAGATGCGGCACCAAAGTCACATGGATATAAGCCGTATCATTACGCGGGATATCGTTTTTAAACTGCCTAATTGCTTCAATAAAAATAGAACTCTCAATATCACCGACAGTACCACCAACCTCAACAATCAAAATCTCAGCAGCGGTTTCTTTAGCTGCATTTCTGATTTTTTCTTTGATTTCATTAGTTACATGAGGCACCATTTGCACAGTCGCTCCAAGATACTCACCGCGACGCTCTTTAGAGATCACATCTGAATAAATACGCCCGGAAGTAACACTATTGGCTTGCTTAAGATTGGTATCAATAAACCGCTCATAATGTCCAAGATCCAAATCAGTCTCAGCACCATCCTCTGTAACAAAAACCTCGCCATGTTGATAAGGATTCATCGTTCCAGGGTCAACATTGAGGTAAGGGTCCAATTTTTGAATAGAAACTTTGTAATTACGCTCGGTCAAAAGGTGACCAAGAGACGCAGCAACAATGCCTTTGCCAAGACTACTTACAACACCACCGGTAACAAATACATACTTTGTTGACATTAGATTTTCAATTCCCTACTAATTAGTAGACCTCTTATTAACGCTCATACTACGCATCGTGGATGCTTGTTGAGCTCGATACTTATATTAACATATTTGTTTTAAAAAATCTAGCTCATTTGCGGCACTTTAATAGCAGTCCCTTCACTATCAGGTGCATTGGCAAGCATCTTAGCTTGCAAGCCAGAGTCTACAGCCTTGTCTTCACGCAATTCTTTATTGTGATTGATAGCTCCAATCATCGGTTCAACACCAGTAGTATCAAGCTCCTGCAATTGTTCAACGTAACCAAGTATCGCGTTTAAATCACCAGAGTATTTATCAATCTCCTCATCAGTCAATCTAAGGTTGGCCAACTTGGCGATTTTGATTACTTCTTCTCTGTCTAAACTCATGGCTAAGATTTTAGCATGGCGCCATTGCTTCGCTTCTCTGGCAATGACAAACTCTATTTTACAAGCACTCCATCAACGTAAAACCATTGACCATCTTCCTTAACAAAACTACTGCGCTCATGCAACTTATATTCTTTCTTACGTAGTCTATAACTAGCGACAAACTCAACTTCGCCCGTTGTATCTCCCGCCTGACCCAGGCTAGTATTCAAAATCACCAAACCAAGCCACCAAGTAAGATCCTTCTTAAGATCTATCTCTCCGTTATTTTCACTTGGATGCCAAGTATCCAAAATATATTGCTCGTTCTTTTTGGCAAAGGCTGAATAACGCGAGCGCATTAATTGCTCGGCAGTTTCAGGCTTCGCCTCTCCCTTGTGATAAAGCTCACAACAATCTTGGTATTCTAATTTAGTTCCACAGGGGCAAGGCATTATTTTTTTAACTCCAATATATCAAAAAGCTCTTGCCAAGGGCAAATTAAGATGTCATCTTTCTTGACTCTATTATCAACTAAAGAAGCGCACACTAATTGTGCTTTTGGGTAAAGCTTAGCAAAAGATCGCAAACCACTAAGATGTTTTGCTTTAATATTACGTGTGCCTTTAATTTCAATAGCAAAAATCTCTTTACTTGTTTTAACAATAAGATCAACTTCTACTTTATCTTTTGTTCTATAAAAAAAGAATTCATAATTACGTTCATTATACTTAGTAAGAGCTATTAGTTCCCTGATCACAAAATGTTCAAAAACCCTACCAAAGTCCTCACTCGGAATAATTAATGCACTATCAAGTTCGCGTGCTAATGCCCTTTGCACACCCATATCAAAGAAATAAAACTTAGGGCTCTTAGCTAAAGTTTTACGATTCGAGCTTGAAATAGGTCTTAAATAAAAACCAATCAAAGTATCGACTAAAATCTGATAGTAGTCTTTAACTGTAATTGCACTCACCCCAAGATCAGCAGAAAGATTAGTATAGTTAACTATGAGTCCATTTTCCGAGGCTACTAATTTTAGAAAATCTACAAAAGCCGGTAAGTTACGGACCAAAGCCTCCGCCTTGATCTCTTGCTCCAAGTATGTCTCAGCATAAGAATATAATGTTCTTATTGCATCAGCCCGCTCTTCTTCCAAATACACAACAGGCAAAGTACCTATCTCACAAGCTTTAAGTAGAGAAAATTGATTCTTGTCCCAAGATTGAATCTCACAAAAACTAAGAGGGTATAAAGTATAATTCCATGCTCGACCTCCAAGCATATTGGCATTCATTTGTCTAAGCTTACGTGCACTCGAACCAGTAAGCACGAAGTAAGGCGGATTTTCTAACTTCTCCAGAATGTAATGTACTTCATCCAACAACTCTGGAATTTTTTGAATTTCGTCAATTATTACATGAGTGATTTTAGAACTACGATGCTTGACTTCTTCTCTTAAAACTCTATTGCTTCTACTAAGTTTCAAAAAAGTCTCATGATCAAGCAAATCATAAGACAAGGTCTTCGTAGAATCAAAAGATTCTTCTATTAACGTTGTTTTACCGACTTGCCTGGGGCCAAACAAGAAAAAACTATGTTTTCTCGGTAATTTGATTAATCTCGGAATATCCAAGCCCATACCTTGTATTATACCGCAAAATCCAAGTCTTCAGTCAGGATTTTACGGTATTTATCAAAAAGTCAATTAATTAGCTGAATTTCAGACGACAAATCCGGACTACGCTCCGAGATTGTACGACATTCTCGGACATACTTAAGCAACAAGATTCAACTATTCTCATCAAAATATCCCCGAAAATCAAATTCTTCCATAAGCTCATCTATGATCTGCTCTCTTGCAGCTGCAGCTTTGTGAAGTCCCCACAATTGAGCAAATAAAGCATCCGGCTCTGGCAAACCAGAAAAATCTAAAGCAACAGAACTAGCTTTATCTAACTGAATATCATAAAGTTGTTCGATCATAGCTAAAGTCCTTGGTCTTAACTTCGACTTACCCTGCTTAAACTTATCCCAAAAGGCAAGCTCAATATTAAAAGCCTGAACCTCTTCTAGACTTTCTCGTTTCTTTGCTCTTTCTTTCCAATTAACATGAGACTCTATCCCAGTATTACCAAAATAGTACTGCAATAAATCCAATAACGTTTTGCCTTAATTTTGCTCACTCGGGAGCAAGCTCACCGAGTTTTATCCGAGGGAGCAAGCTCCCTGGTTTTCAGCTACTTTCGAATAAAACTTATCTCTTAATTCCGCCCCAAGCCCTTGAGCCGCTTTTTTCCTCTCAAACAACTGTGTCCCTGGATTTAATAAAGTCAGAACATCTTGCATATCAAGCCAAAACCCTAGCTTCAAGCGCCTTGGTCAAAGTCATCTCATCGGCATAGTCCAAATCTGCACCAACCGGCAATCCATGAGCTAAACGAGTTACCCGGATATTCAAGACCGGACCAAGCTGTTCAAGCAAACGCTTGATATACAACATCGTCGCTTCGCCTTCGGTACTAAGCCCGATTGCCAAAATAATCTCCAGACTTATTTCCTGGTGTCCAATAGCTGCATTACGCTCGCTTTTACCAGCAGAAAACAACTGTGTAATCTCGCGAACACGGCTAATCAACGCATGAATATTCAAATCATCAGCACTAATACCATCAAGCGGAGAAATCACGCCACCAAGCACATGATAAAGCCCGCGATACTCGTGGGTACGTTCAAGCGCCATTAAATCCTTAACTGTTTCAACAACACAAATTTGATTTTGTTCTCTACTTGTCTCCTTGCAAATATTACAAAGATCATCTGAGCTTAGATTAAAACAAGAATGACAATATGAAATCTGTGACTTTGCGTCTTGAATAATCTTAGTAAACTTGGCTACTTGATCTGGTGATTTCTTGAGCAAAGTGAATGCCATTCGCTGAGCTGACTTGGGACCGATACTCGGGAATTTGCGAAACTCCTCAATCAGATCTTCAAGTGGTTTTGCGTATCTCATTAAAGATCAATCGTCTTAGATATTTCGGCTAACTTAGTTTTTGTCATATCAGCGGCCTTGGCAGTAACATCCTTGAGCGCTTCAAGTATATTAGTCTCAACAGCCGATAAACCTTCGCCCAACAAAACTGGATCTATTTTTACCGAATGAAAATTGCCTTCTCCTGACATTGAGACTTTGACCTTGGCGTTATGCGAACGCCCGCTAATTTCAGTATGCGCAAGCTCACTTTGCACCTTGATTAAATCAAGCTGCATGTCCTGAGCTTGCTGCATTGCTTTTTTTAGATCTTCTCTATCCATCTATTACTACCTTGCTGTAAGGCTCTGAAGCTCTAAGGCTATAGAGGTGACTTAGCTGAAACCCCTTACAGCCATAGAGCCTTACACCCTTAAAATTTACTGGCACACACTACATTCCTCATAATTACCGCCACTAGTAGAAGCAGTATTACCAACTTGTCTGCGCACTGACGAGCTATCAACATTGTCAGCTTCAATCACTGACTCTGAACGTAGATAGTATAAGGTCTTGACGCCAAGCTCATGAGCTTTAAGATGCACTTCATTTAAGAACTTACCACTGATAGGTGAGCTCAAAAATAAATTCAATGACTGTGACTGACAAATATATTTCTGTCTTTCACCAGCTTGAATCACAACTTCCATCATATTTAATTCATAAGCAGTTTTAAAAATCTTTTTCTCTTCATCTGACAAGAAATCTAATGACTTGATACTGCCTTTGCATTCAATGATTTTGCGCCAAGTGTCGTTATTGTCCTTACCATATTTTTGCAAGACTTTCTCTAAGAATCTATTTTTCACCAAGAAACTACCACTCAAGGTTTTTTGCAAGTAAGCATTCCCGGCAATCGGTTCTACGCAAGGACTTGCGCCACCACAAATAATCGAGATATTGGCAGTCGGTGCAATAGAAAGAATATAACTATTACGCTGATCACCACCATCCGGGCAAGCCCCGCGCTCATTAGCTAGCTGGCGACTAGCCTCTTTGGCTGAAGCATGAATAGCCTTGAAAACCATTTTGTTCATTGCCCGAGCTGCAACACTTTCAAAAGCAATCCCATGCTTCATAAACATTCCGTGGTAACCCATCACTCCTAAACCAATCGAGCGCTCGTTGACAGCAGACTGAATAGCACGCTTGTAATCTCTTGAATCTACTTTACCAACAAAGTTGTCTAATACATTATCAAGTGATTTAACAGCTGTAGCAATAACAGAATCCTTCTCTTGCTCCCACTCGTCCCAGGTTTCAAGGTTCAATGAGCCAAGACAACAAACAGCAGTACGCTCTCTATTAGTTGGTAAAGTGATCTCAGAACACAAGTTAGACTGAGTTATAAACAAACCCTTTTCTTTGTGATGCTCTGGCACAGTGCGATTCACCGTATCAATAAAAACGATATAAGGCTCACCCGTTTCAACTCTATTTTTGAGAATACGTTTCCACAAACCAAAAGCGTCAACACTTCTATCAATCTCGCCGGTGTGCGGGCATCTAAGTTCAAACTTGGTCTTAGCACGCACTGATCTCATAAACTCATCAGAAACAATCACACCATGATGCAAATTAAGGCAACGACGATTCTCGTCACCACC
>JABHOV010000016.1 GCA_018695135.1 Candidatus Melainabacteria bacterium
CAACCATTCATGGGATTTGCTTCATTCAATGGTATCCATAGAGTAACGGCAAGTGGCGAACCGTCCGCCTCTAGTGCGTGCCTATCTCTGTCGCGATGCGGCTCCCAGCCAGCTTCTTGCTTGGCTGGATCAAGATGCCAAGCCCAGAACGCAGGTAGCATTTTATAATCTTCACCCAAAAATCCTCCAAGGATATTCTTGAACTTGGCTTGTAATAACCAAAACTCATCATAAGCAAAAGCAAATACCGGTAATAAATCCTGACTAGCCAGCTTAGAAATAACTGACTCTAATTTACCAAAATCAAAACCTAAATCCAGATCACGAAGATTGACATAACCCTCCTTAATCATCAAGTCTTGAGACTCTGTGCCAAGAGCAGCTAAGGGCTCTTTAATTTCAAGTGCTTCTATATTTAGTTCTGGCGCAAACTTAAGCCAAGATTCTTTAGAAACTAAATCCATACTATAATTCTAGCAATGCTTATACGAAAACTAATGGATTGTGAGGAGTTTATTGCCGGGGACAATACTATACTTAGAGAAATTCTCCATCCAGATAAAGCCCCGCTCGACTTGAGATATAGCCTAGCTCACGCCAAAGTCCCGATTGGCAAGACTACTTACCTGCATTCACTCAAGACCTCTGAGATCTATTACATACTTGAAGGCAAGGGCAAGATGTTTATTGAGAGACATCCTGCAAAGCGTAGTTTTGCTAGTGATGTCGACATAAAAAAGGTCGGAACCATGCAAAGCATGTGTTCCGTTAATGGAAATGACTTGCCCAGAGAGTCAAACATGGAGGAAGCCATACTTGAACCTGGCGACACTGTCTATATCCCACCCAACGCAAAACAATGTATTGAAAATATCGGTGATCAAGAATTAGTGTTTATTTGTATCGTTGATCCTGCTTGGAAGCAAGAGGATGAAGTGGTTTTGTGAGCCGAATGACTAATTTATTCGGCTCACAAAAGTGTTATTCATGAGCCGAATATGTGGTATAATTGGCTCATGAAATGTAATTGGCAACTACAAGATTGGCCAAACTTTAGCTACAATCAAGCTGAGGTAAATGACTTGCTCTTGGATGCTGTTAAACAAATCTCATTACTGACAGGAAGCATTAAAGACTCCGAAAATCAAATAGACACTATTATTGGGATCATGCTCTCTGAAGCTCTCAAGAGTTCTGAAATAGAGGGTGATATTTTAAACAGAGAAGAAGTTTATTCATCAGTCAGACAACATTTTGGCTTAAAACCATTAATCAAAATCAAAGACAGCAGAGCCAATGCAATTAGCCAAATCATGGTTGATGCTTACCAAACTTTTGCAAAACCCTTAAGCCACAAACAACTTAATGCCTGGCATCAGGTTTTATTTCAAGAAAGGTCAAACATTGTTGTCGGGAATTACAGAAAACATCAAGAACCAATGCAAGTGGTTTCAGGTCACTTCGGCAAAGTCAAAATTTATTTTGAAGCACCGCCATCTACTATCTTAAAACATGAAATGCAAGAGTTTATCAAATGGTTTAACAATACTGCTCCTGGCAAAGCTCATGAAATCAAAGCTGCACCTTTAAGAGCAGCAATGGCACATTTGTATTTTGAATCTATTCATCCTTATGAGGATGGCAATGGTCGTATTGGCAGAATCATTGCAGAGAAAGCTCTCTCACAGACAATGGGATATCCATTATTGATCTGCCTCTCTCAAGAAATCGAATCAAAAAAGAAACTCTACTACTCTAGCCTAGAAAAAGCTCAAAGCTCTAATGAGATCACGGCATGGCTCCAGTATTTTTTAACTATGCTAATAGCAGCCACCAAAAGAACCGATAAACTACTCAATTTTGTTCTTAGCAAATCAAGATTCTACAGCAAACACCAAGATGATCTTAATTTAAGACAAGCAAAACTCATCAAAAGAATGTTAGACGAAGGGAGTGATGGATTCAAAGGTGGCATTAACGCAAGCAAGTATATGAAAATCACCAAGTGTTCCAAAGCAACTGCAACAAGAGACTTGCAAGAGCTTCAACACAAAGCAATTCTCAATAAGCTTGATGCAGGTGGTAGGAGTACTAGCTATGAATTGAATTTATAACGCCGTGTTCAAGATGAATTAATGAGTCATTAATTCTTCTTGAATCGTAATTGCATCAATGATCCTGCTTGGAAGGATGATGATGAAGTTGTTTATTAATTATTCTCTAAAGAATATAAGATTTGGTAGAAATCATCTCTTTCTAACGGAAGTGGAGTTCCACCACTATCAACTCGTTGAAAGTCAAGAGCTTCTTTGTGTATTGCACCAGTAAGTCCAGTGTATGTAGGCAACAATTCTGCTGCGTTGTCTCTGAATGCGATTTCTCCATAAGCAGTAACAAAGTCATTTTGGTATCTATTGTATTCGTTTTGGTTAATTTCACCTTGACTATCAAAGAGAGTGTAATCAGCGCTCAAGTTAGTATCAGCATTAACCTCTTGTATCATAGCAGTCGCAGCATTAAACTGATAAACTGCAAGCGTTGAGGAACCGCCTGCTGCATCAGGCACAAAACCAAACTTAGAATCTGTTATTCCACTATCACCATAAATCTCAGCAACCCTAACCATCAAAGCATCAAGATCTTGATCTCCATAGATATCACCAACATCAGTAGCACCCAAGATAGACTCAATTATTCTATTTTGTAACAAAACACGTACTTGATTGTCTTCATCAGTGGTCAAGGCTTCAAAACCAAAACCATGCATCGCATCAAGTACTCCAGTCAACTGAATAATTCCTTGTTGAATAGCATCAATACTTTCACTTGATTCACCGAGTATTGAACGATCTGCACGTCTCTCTAAATCAGTGATTGAGAGATATAAGGTTTTCACAGCTTCAGTTTGACTAGGATCATAAGTTAAAAAAGCCTGATCATGCCAAAATTCATCACGAGTATCCCAAAATTCTCTTGCTTCATTAACAAGCCCAAGTTGTTCAGCGATAGCAGCAATTTGCGCGGCTGCAAATCCAGTGTCATCATTAACAGCTTGCCATTGACTTAAAGTATTTTCTAAGCCTTCAATATTACTGTTGAAGAAATTAACTTTGAATCTTGCGAATCCATATTCACCGACTGCTTTACCTTGAGTTGTAAGCCCACCGTCATTATAGATATCACCTACATCAGCATTCAAACCTTCTATAGAGATACCATTCTCGAGATTGTGTAAAATCACTTCTTGTTTAAATAGTTCAACTTGAAGAGCAAGATGATTTTCATTCGATTCACCAGATAATGCAGCTTGGTAACGAGTTTCTAAATCACGCATTGCCACATACACAAACTCTCTATTTTCATATACCTCAGTTGGGTAAGCTCGATCTGATTCACTTGTCCAGAAGCCTGCCCTTTCGGTTACAAACTCTTGCAACAATTCTGCAGTTTTGATTTGAGCACTAATCATTGCGATTTGTGCTCTAGCAAAACCAGTATCATCATTAACAGCTTGCCATTGTTCCAATAAATTATTAAGTCCATCTATTTGACCAGCATAAAATTCTTGCTTGAAATTCATGTAATTGCGATTCTGTTCAATCAAACCTGCAGGGGTATCAGAATCAATCAAATCTTCCCCCCTAGCACCATCTACATATCTTTGTAAAATCGCAACATCATCCATATCAGTAATGCCATCGTTGTTGACATCTAGTAAACCTGCTCCTACTGCCATCTCTATATGATCACCATGTATAGGAAAACCACCGTCTGGATAATTCGCCTCTGGATCACCCTGAACAATATTGGTCAAGTGAGCAATATCATCTTGAGTAATTTCTGAACCAAAAACACCTTGATAACTATTACCATAGACTGTCCAAATTCCAGTATCAAAACTTATAGACTCATCA
>JABHOV010000085.1 GCA_018695135.1 Candidatus Melainabacteria bacterium
CATATCGTTATATCTATGGGCTCAAAGCAACTGGGCATGGTTCTACAGTTGATCAAGGCAATTCAATTGGTTTTGGTGATCTGACTTTGTTAGCTAAATATCGTGTCTACAATAAACAAACTCAAGTAGCAGTACTTGCCGGAATGAGATTCCCAACAGGGCAAACTAATGAACGCGATGAGTTTGGCTTTAAATTAGCTGCTGACGATCAGCCAGGCACTGGTTCTTGGGATCCAATTATGGGACTAGCAATTAGCAGACCTTATAAACAAATGTCTTTTGACGCCAATGCCAGTTATCGCCTTTCTAATCAAGGTAGTCAAGATACCATTGCAGGTGATTCTTTTAGTTATAACTTGGCAACTACTTACAACTTTAAACATACGATGATTGCTCGGCACAAACTCAAACCAAGTTTAATAATTGAATTAAATGGTATTTGGCAGGAGCAAGTTGAATTCAATAATCTCAAGGACAATAACCATGGTGGTACTTTGATATTCCTGAGTCCTGGGCTTCGCTTGAGTCTTGATGATTTGGCAATGAATTTTTCGCTAGGATTTCCTTTATTGAATGATTTTAATGGTTTGCAGCCAGAAGCTGGTATTCAACTATTTACTAGCCTGAATTGGTTAATATAGATTAAGAAATTGCTATTAAAAGCTTCATAAATAATAAAAATACATATTAACGTGATTTCAAAAGCCTTAATGCCTGCTAGAATTCAAGCTATGGGACTCTGGGTCCTATAATATTTTGCGAGCTTATGAGTAAAACAATGGATAAAGAAGATAAAAAAGACAAGTCAGAATTCATGAAATGGCTGACAGAAGACGATGCGCCAGAAATCGGTATCGCAAGCAAGGAACCATTGCCTGATTATCTGCGTGGTGTCAAAACAGAATTTAACAAGATTGAATGGCCAAGTAAGGAGCAAGTTCAGAATGAATTTACTACCGTGGTAATTATCGTTGCCATTATTTCAGCGATAGTTTATTTCATCGATATAGGTTTAGACAAGATTGTGGACACGATCAAGGGAATATAGAGGTTAGTAATGAGTAAGTTAAAAGCAAAAACAGGTGAAAGAGGTTGGTTTGTTGTTCAAACAGCAAGCGGGCACGAAAATAAAGTCAAAGGACATATTGAGAAACGTATCAGTACGATGGAAGTTCAAGATCGTATCTTTAGTGTTGTGATTCCTGAAAGAACTGTTGTCAAAGTCAACAAGTCAGGCAAACGTGTTGAAAGAAAAGAAAAAGAATATCCTGGCTATGTTTTAGTTGAGATGCTTTTGGATGAACTTTCTTGGGCTACTGTAAGAGAAGCGCCTGGAGTACTAGGTTTTATCGGTGAGAAGAATAAACCGACTACTTTAAGTGAAAGTGAAGTGAGAAGAATCCTTCGTAAAAATCAATTGCTTGATGATCCTAAGCTTGGTGAAAAAGCTGATATAGACTTCAAGATTGGAGAGACTGTTAAGATACAGGCTGGTCCTTTTGAAGACTTTATTGGTGAAGTTGCTGAGATTAATGAAGAGCGTATGACTCTTAAGATCAACGTGATTGTTTTTGGTAGATCCACTCCTACAGAGGTTCCTGTTAATCACGTAAGTAAAGTCAGCTAGACTAATTTATATGGATATTGCACTTTTACTATCTGCCTCGAAGATTGTTGCTTCAATATTTTTTGTATTAATTGCGATTGCGTTGATTGTACTTGCGTTCCGTTCTTTGATTATTCTTAAAGCATTACAAGTGATTGACATTACAATTCGTGCTGCTTCAGTTGCAATCCTAACTCAAGGTTCGTTAATTATTTCTACTTTAATCCCTATACTTTCCAAGACGAATGCTCGTTCTAATATTTGGACTAAGCTTTTCCACATTAGTCCTCTTGCTAAAAATGAGAGAATCCAGAAACTGATCAAACCTATCACAAATATACTTGAATCAATAGTAGACTTAATGAGAGTTTGAGATGAAAGTCGCTTTATTTACCGAAACTTTTTTACCACAGATTAATGGAGTCGTTAGAACTCTAGAGAAGATTATTAAGCATCTGGAAGAGACTGGTCATGAAGTTTTGCTAATTACAATTGGTGATGATCATGGAGAAGAGTTTTATTCTAAGACTCGTGTTTTAAGAATTAAGGGGATCAAGTTTGCTCTTTATAAAGAACTATATTTGGTTGAACCTGAGGATAAATGGTTGCGTAAGTTACTAGTGATGGATTTGATGCATACGCCATTTTCTCTTTTGCAAACTTTGATCCCTAGTAAACACAGTATTATAAAAAAAGAGCTTGCTGATTTCAAGCCTGACTTGGTACATCTTGCTACCCCAGCTACTTTAGGTGCCATCGGTATGTATTACGTCGATGAAATGAAACTGCCCTGCTTGGCTACTTTTCATACAGACCTTGCTGCTTATGCACCGATGTATCAGTTGCCTTATGTCGAAGAGATTATTAATGCGATCACTAAATTAATTTATAGTAGAACCGATAGGATACTTTGTCCTAGTCCGAGTACTCAAAAACAACTTGAAGAAATTGGTTTGAAAAATATTGGAGTTTTCGGACGTGGAGTGGATCATAGCCTCTACACACCGGAGAAGTGTAAGAAACAAGTCTGGATGAATTATGGTCTTGATCCTGAGAAACGTACGATACTTTATGTTGGAAGATTGGCTGAAGAGAAATCTATTCCGGAATTGATAGATGCCTTTCTTGAAATCAAAAGAGAAATTCAGGATATTCAATTAGTTTTAATTGGAGATGGTCCAGCTCGTGAGCAACTTGAAATCCGTTTGAACGAATACACTCATGATTTTGCCTTTACTGGAATCAAGAAAGGAGAAGAGCTTGCCGAACTCTATGCCTCTGCTGATCTTTTTGCTTTCCCTTCTCGCACCGAAACTTTTGGTCAAGTCGTGCTTGAAGCTATGGCTTCTGGTTTACCTGTTATTGGCTACGATTCACCAGGCGTTAGAGATTTAATTCTTGATCAGGAGTCTGGGATACTTTGTGATGTATTTTATGGCGACTTTAGAGATGCTATGAAGAAACTACTTAATGACTCAGCTTTGTCTCAGCTCTTTGGAAAAAAAGCCCGCGAATTAAGCCTTGAGCGCTCATGGCACAAAATTCTTGATGGCTTAGTTGATGAATATACTAAACTAATTAAAGTTGCTGCCTAGCCACATATTAGGAGGGAACTTGGATTTATCTGAAGAAAAGTGAAAGGCTCAACGTGGGTGGCAGTTTCGATGCTAAAATTAGGGTATATATCATGAAGACTATGCAAAAACAAGGACTTAGCGGCGCAGAATTACTGGATAACCGTAAATACAATAAATCGACGGCATTTACAGCTCAAGAGCGTGAAGAGCTTGGTTTAAGAGGTTTGCTACCTGCCAAAGTTTGTGATGCTGAAGTTCAAGCTGGTCGTATCCTGAGAACCCTCGCAAATAAACACACAGATATGGAAAGATATATTTTCCTAGTGGCTTTACTTGAACGTAACGAACGTTTGTTTTATCAGATCGTTACTAACAATATTGAACTTACAATGCCGATTATTTATACACCGACTGTTGGTCAGGCTTGTAAAGAATTTGCCCAAAACTTTCGTAAATCAAGAGGTTTTTATATCAATGTTGGCGACAAAGGAGATATTCGTAAGATACTTGATAACTGGCCTCCTGATGATGTCAAAGTGATTGTTGTAACTGACGGTCAACGTATACTTGGTCTTGGCGATCTAGGTTCTAATGGAATGGGAATTCCAATTGGTAAACTACAACTTTATGTTGCTGGTGCAGGAATCCATCCTGATCAGTGTTTACCTGTGATGCTTGATGTTGGAACTAATAATGAGGAGTACCTCAAGGACTCGCTTTATTTAGGTTGGCAAGAAAAACGCCTTGAAGGTGACGCCTACCTGGAAATGGTTGACGAGTTTGTTGAAGCGATACAAGACAAATATCCTACTGCTTTAATTCAGTTTGAAGATTTTACTACTGGCAATGCTTATAAATTACTTGATATCTACAAAGACAAATGCCTTTGCTTTAATGATGATATTCAAGGTACTGCTGCTGTAGCCTTAGCTGGAATCCTTGCTTATGAAAGAGCTTCTGCCACTAACCTTAAGGACATGAAGTTTATGTTCTTGGGTGCTGGCGCAGCTGCAACCGGTATTGGTGAATTGGTTGTTGCGGCAATGGTAGAGCGCGGCATGGATGAAGCCGAAGCTCGCAAACAATTGTGGTTTATTGATAGTCAAGGTTTGGTTGTTGCTTCTCGCGACAAGCTTGCTAGTCACAAACTGGGATTCGCGCATGAGCTTGAAGCGATGGATTTTTCGCAAGCACTTGAGGTTCTGAAACCTAATGTTTTGATTGGTGCAACTGGTTCGCCTGGTACTTTCACTCAAGAGATTGTTGAACAAATGATTTCTTTTCATGAGAGACCAGCAATTTGTGCATTGTCTAATCCAACCTCCAAAGCAGAATGTACAGCTGAGCAAGCCTATACTTGGAGTAAAGGTAAAGCGATTTTTGTAAGTGGAAGTCCGTTTGATGCTGTAACTTACGAAGGCAAAAAACTAGTTCCTGGTCAGGGTAACAACGCTTATATATTTCCTGGTATCGGTCTTGGAGCGGTTGCTTGTAATCTCTCAAGAGTGACTGATGATATGTTTTTAATCGCTGCTCAAACACTAGCTGAATTTGTTAAAGAAAGTGATTTAGCAAGCGGTACTATGTATCCACGATTGAGTGAGATTCGCAAAGCCTCTCTTGCAATTGCAGTTGCCATTGCCACAAAAGCTTATGAGAAGGGATTAGCCCAAGCTCCGCGTCCTGATGATATTGAAGCGCATATTGCAGAACTTGTTTATGATCCGAGTTACTAGGAATCGCAGAATATGCCTAGAATACTCTTGTATGTGTTGCATTTTTCAGTGTATCCTTTTATTGTTATACCCCATGGGGGTATAATCCGTCCTGTTTTTACCGCATTTTAAGGAATAGTTGCATAATAAGTAAGTAGTTGTAGCTAGCAGTGAGCGAAGCGAACACAACCAGGAGCCATAGGCTCCGCAACCAGCAAATCTTTGATTTGCGCAAACAGGCATGAAGTGCCGCAACCTAGGAGCGTAGCGACTACAAGAAATGGCCGGCGATGAAGACAATGAAGACGAGCAGTTTGAGGCGACTCAGCATAAGCTAAAAGAGCAGCGCAAAAAAGGCAATGTCTTTAAGAGTAAAGATCTAACTCAACTATGTGTAATGATAGTTGGTTTTGTTATGCTCTTTGTTTTTGGTAACTATGTTTACAAGGTTTTGTTTGAGCTTTGTATCGGTCTATGGACAGAAATTCCTAACTTCGATAATGTCAGTGGAGCTTATATTGCTACCAAGACTTGGACTACTTTGGTCCTTATTATTGTGCCGACATTAGTCGCTCTTGCTTTTATTGCTGTTGCGATTGAAATTTTACAACTTGGTGGAGTGATGTTTACCATGGAGCCGCTTAAATTTAAACTTGAAAAACTAGATCCGATTAAGGGTCTCAAAAATATGTTCAATGTGAAGTCATTGTTTGAACTTGGCAAGGGCTTATTGAAAGTGATAATCACCGCCTATCTAGCTTGGACAGTGGTTAGCGCACATATGCCAAAGATACTAGGTAATATTAATGCAGCTCATAAAATGTCGAGCTTCTTTGTTGTTGCGGGGATTTTTTGGGAATTCTTTTGGAAAATGTCGATGATGCTTTTTGCTGTGGCTTTAATTGATTTTCTGTTTCAACGCTGGAAATTCATGAAAGACCAGCGTATGAGTTTTAAAGAAATGAAAGACGAGTACAAGGAAACAGAGGGTGATCCTTTGATCAAGTCTAAACGGAAACAAAAACAAAGAGAGATCGCTCAAGGTGGCGGTGGTGGTGGAATGGCGAAAGTGCCTGAAGCTGACTTCGTTGTAAAAAATCCTTCTCACGTTGCGCTTGCTGTTAAATATAATGATGATATGGATGAAGCTCCCAAGGTATTAGCCAAGGGTGCTGATCTACTTGCTGATCAAATTATCAAAATCGCTGAAGCCTATGGTGTCCCTGTCATTGAGAACATCCCTTTGTCACGTGCGCTTTTTCGCTTGGTGAGAGTGAATCAGGAGATACCACCGGACCTTTATAAAGCTGTTGCTGAATTACTTCTCTTCGTTTACAAAGTGCGTGGCAGTTCGTTTAAGTAACAATTGTTATAGTTCTAGCGATACTAAATTTCTGTGAATATACCTTGTCAAGAGAAGCATAACAAAACAATTTCTCAAAAAAGGTTTTGTAGCAAAGTGACTACAGTTCAGCTTCGTAGAAGCTGCTGACTTTGCGAGACTGCTTTTTTGAAAATTGGTTTTGCTATGCTTTGATGCCAGAGGCTATAGATATTTGTACGCTTGGAAATTGAACTTCTGAACAAATTTGTAATTGCTCCTGGATCAAATTTATCGTTTATTCGATAATTCACGCAGATACTCGTAGGATTTAATCTCCTCAGGACTTAACTTACTTGGTATATCAATGATGATATGGATGTAATGGTCACCAAGAATCTCTCCTTGAGAGTTCTTGAGCCCCTTCTGGCGCAAACGCAATATTCTGCCATTGTGAGTATCAGCAGGAATTACTACTTCTACTATCTCTTCGAGTGTTGGGATTTTTTTAGTGCAACCAAGTACCGCATCTTGAGGTTCTATCGTTAGTTCACTATGAACATCATCCTCATCAAGCCAAAACTGTTCATGTTCAGTTAGCCTGACTAATAAATAAAGATCACCAGCTGCTCCGCCATGTTCTCCAGGTTTACCTTCGCTTGCAACTTTGATTCTAGTACCATTGCGTACTCCAGGGGGAATACTGACTTCTAGACGTCTGACGTTTTTACTAGAAACAGTAATTTCGATTTTGCGCATGCAGCCATGGTAGGCATCTTCAAGACTTAAGTCGATAAGCATTTCAAAGTCTTCACCTTTGCTTGGTTTAGCTTGAGATTCTTTATTCGCTTGGCTTTTCGAGCCATTCGTTTTATTAGCTTCTTCTTTTTGTTTACCAAAAAACATTTCAAAGAAATCACTCTTGTTTTCTTTTGAATTACTACTGCTTGTCCGTGTTCTTTTTTCTTGTTTTTGTCCTTTGTCTTTGGTCTGTTTCTCTCTTAGTTCTTGTTCTTTTTGTTTGTAAAAATCTGCAAAAGAATTATAGTTGGAATACATTTTTTGCTGTTTGAATGTCTGTGACTTAGAATCAAAAGGGTTTGTCTGTTTCATATTGGAGTAAATATAGTCATATCTACTCTTTTTGTTTTTGTCTTTGAGCACTTCATATGCTTCGTTGATTTTTTTGAATTGTTCTTCTGACCCAGTACTTGCATCTGGGTGATGTTGCTTGGCTAATTTTTTAAATGCAGATTTAACTTCCTTTTCATCGGAATCTTTATTTATACCAAGCATTTTATAATAATCTTTGAAATCCATTTAGTCTTACTTTAGGTGTCCGATAACTGCGTTACGCTCATTTTTATGCATCCTCACTGACGGCTCAGTCAGCTCCGGTTCATAAAATTTCGCAAGCCTTGTTCTCGAACTCCTAAAACAAGACTAATTCCTTTACTAAGCAAGAGATTGCCACGTCGCCTGCGGCTCCTCGCAATGACGGCTAGTTTTCACTTGCAGATGCGTAGCACCTACTAAGTATTATGCCCGTAGCAACAGAAACATTGAGGCTTTCAAATTCAATTGGTATATGAATTTGAAAATCACAATGCTTGATGATATTATCTGAAAGTCCTTTGCCTTCATTGCCTACCAGAATCACTGATTTGCTATCAAAGTCGGTCTCGTAGAGACTGGTGGATTTATCTTTGTCGAGGTGAGAACCATAGACCCAAAACTGTTGTTTCTTGAGCTTCTCTAGACAATTGACTATATTACCTACTCTAACTATTGGCAGCCTGCTTGCTGCACCTGCACTGACTCTAAGCACAGTGGCATTAACTGGGCAGCTTTTGTGTTTGCCGATGACGACAGCGTCCACCTTAAAAGCTAATGCACTTCTCATAATTGCTCCTAAGTTATGCGGATCTTCAATATTGAGTGGAATTAAAATACGTTTGAGATCATTTTCATAGAGGTAATCCTCTTCAAGGATCTTGACTGGCGCAATTTCAGCAATCGCAGAACGATGATCTTCACCATCAGCAATACGATCAAGATCTTTTTTGCCAATTTTCATTATCGGAATGTTTTTTGCTCTCGCTTTTGTTTCAATCTCTTTGAGTTTGGGATTCGGATTATCCGCTATCCAAATTTTATTAATTGATAAATCTGAATCTAAAGATTCAAGAATAGGATTTTTGCCAAAGATTTTTTGGTTTTGGGCTTGGTTTTCATTCTCCATCAGTTATTGTTTCCTTGTTACCATCTATGGTAAATGTTTTTGGTTTGGGTTGTATTCTTGGTTTGCGAGTGTCGCTGGCTTCTTGAAATGAGTTCTTGCGTTTCTCCGTTTCATTCTTGAGATTCTTGATGGTTTTGATTTGTTTGTCCTCGTCTGAAAGTCTATTTTTCATTAAGAGTAACCTGTCTTTGCCTCGCTCTTTGATCTTGCCTGTGTCTGGAAGTGGTGAAGCATCTTTGGGTTCGGTGCCTGGTACGAAGCGCTTGAAGACGGGGTTTGGGGTGAACTCATTAGCTAATGAGCCGGTTATAGGGTCAATAGCTACTAGCTTGTAATCAGCAGCAAAAGAAAAAGTTCTTGATGGCTTCGGTCTTGCTTCATAATACTTGGTCATGTATTCTTTCCAAATCCATGCTGGTGTACTACCACCAGTTGCATAACGAGAAAGAACTTCTTTATTGTTTTCGTTACCACACCAAACTGTAGTCACATAGTCTGGGGTGAATCCGGTAAACCAAATGTCTCTACTACCATCAGCTGTACCTGTTTTACCAGCCATTGCTCTTCCTGGGATTCTTGCGAGCGCGCCTGTACCAAAACGAACTACATCTTCTAGTATTCGGACTAATTGAGCTACATGTCTCTCTGGCAAGCTTGATATTGGAATAGGTTTATTGATTTCAAGTACTTTGCCTTGTGAATCTGTGATTTTGCGAATTAGAATTGGCTCCATACGCACACCACCTCTAGCAAAGGTAGAGTAAGCGGTTGCGATTTCTAGTGGGCTAAATGCTTGGGCACCAAGTGCAAGAGAAAGATGCGGTTGCATTGGTGACTTGATACCAGCTGCTTTAGCTGTTTTGATAATGTTTTTGATGCCCGTTCTCATGGCAACCTTGACTGCAGGTATATTTCTAGAAAAAATCAAAGCAGCCCTTGCTGTCATTGGTCCATGAAATTCCTCATCAAAATTGTGCGGTATCCAATAGCCTGTTTCAGAGGAGACATCCGGGATTTTAAGTTCTTCGTCTTGAATGACAGTGCTTGGGTCAACTATGCCATTTGTGAATGCTGTTAGATATGTAAATGGTTTAAAACCACTACCAATAGTATGAATATTAGTTGCTCTATTGAATTGATGTTGCCAGAAATTACCAACGCCACCAACTAGTGCGCGTATCTCTGCTTCTTCAACGTCAATTGTCACCAGGGCTCCTTGATTAATTCCCGCTGCCGCATTCGTTACTCCAAGGTTGAGTGAGGCTTGTGCTAATCTCTGGGCAACTGGATCAAGTCCGGTATATACTTTCAGTCCAATTGATTTTAATTCATTGCGGGTATAGCGATTGGATAATTCTTGTTCAACATAGCTGAAATAATGTGGAAACAGGGACATGTTACCTTTGGATGGTTTGAATTTTAGTTTGCTATCAACAGCTTTTTTATAATCAGCCTTACTTATATATCCATTGCTAAACATTTTTTCTAGAACATAAGTTTGTCTTTTGAGAGCATCTTCAAGATTGTTTGATAAATAACTAGGTGCAGTCAGCAAACCTGCTAGGTAAGAAGCTTCTGTGATATTGAGCTTTGAAGCTGGCTTTGAAAAATATCTTTGAGCAGCGCGTTCAATTCCGTAAGCAAGATTGCCAAAGTAAACTTGGTTTAAATAAATCTCAAGAATTCTCTCTTTGGGATATTTATCTTCTACCTCAAAAGCAATTAACAGCTCTACTATTTTACGACTGAAGCTACGTTTATAACGATCATCTTCTTTGATGAACAAATTTTTGACCATTTGCTGTGAAATAGTACTACCACCTTGAACTATTTTTCCTGCTTTGATATTGATTGCAGCAGCTCTCAGGATTGAAGTTAAACTAACTCCTGAATGATGAAAAAAATCACTATCTTCAGCTGCTAAAACAGCTTGCTTCATGTGATCAGAGATTTGAGAAAGCTTGACTACTTGTCTATCTTCTTTACCTTGCAAGACACCAACAAAATTGTCTTTATAATCATAGATCTCGATACTACCAATTGGTTGGTAATCCTCAAGTATCGATAAATCTGGAGCCCCTAAGATGCCATTAAGTAATGGAATACTTGCTCGTAAAATAAAGGGACTTGCTATTAGTAAGACGATTGCTCCAGCAATTATTTTGGTTTTATTTGGTAATTGTAGGATCTTCTTAATCATCGGCGAATATATCAGAATATTCTAGCTTAATTAGCTCTGATTCGGCGAGATTTGCCAATTTGAGACCTGCAATTCGTATTCTCTGTAGATCTTTTACTCGATTATTTAGTTCTACTACCATTTTGCGTATTTGTCTTTTGTAGCCTTGTTCTAGGATGCAGGTAAATTGCCTACTGTTAACAAATTTGGCTTTGCAAGGCTTTGTTTTGACCCGTTCATCATCTTCACCTTCATCTTCTTTATATATTGTTACACCCTTGCAAAAAGCTTCTATGAACGCATAATCTATTTTGTCTGTGCAAGTAACAAGATATTCTTTCTCGTGTTCATGCTTTGGATGACTGAGAGTTTGACTTAAGTCGCCATCATTAGTAAGTAGAATAAGTCCGCGTGAGTTTTTGTCCAATCTACCAACTGGATAAAGTCTGGTTTTTTTTGTCTCGGGATATCTTTTTTGTATATAACTGATTATATTATTTGGCTCATCTTCAGCGCAGGTACAGACCACGTTAGAGGGTTTATTAAATGCATAATAACTATGCTTTTGTTTTTCGTTAAATTGATAAGTCTTGCCTTTGTAACTTAACTCATCTCCAACTTCAATTTGTTGACCGAGTTCTACTACCTTATTATTAACAAGGATTAGACGAAGTTCTATTAACCTATCAGCTTCTCGACGAGATGCTAATCCTAATTGAGCGATGAATTTATTGATGCGCATTGGTTTTTTGAAGCTTGTGGCTTTAAGGCAAGTCTAGCATTTGAGCAGGGGGCTTTTTTGTATGTTTCTTGTTATAATTCAACTGATGTCAGAGATCCAAGAATATAACTATGACCTGAAGGGCTTAGAGGCTAGATATAAATCAATTAAGGAGTATCTTTGACCAAGATCAAGCTCTTGAAGAAATTAACAATCTAGAGACTGAGATGTCTGAACCAGGCTTTTGGGATGACCAAGATTCGGCTCAGGCAAAATCACAAAGCCTGGCACTTAAAAAACAAGAACTAGAGATCTTTAATACTTGGAATAAACGTCTTGTTGATTTATTGGAGCTTGAAGAATTGAAAAGCTCTGCTGAAGAGCAAGAGAAACAACAATATCAAGAAATGATTCTTGAAGAATTTAATAAACTCAATGATGAATTTAAGGTTTATGAATTCCAAAGAATGATGTCTGGTGTCTATGATAAGTCAGATGCGATTATTGCCATTAACGCGGGTGCCGGTGGAACAGACGCGCAAGATTGGGCAGAGATGCTTTTACGGATGTATATGCGTTGGGCAGAAAATATTCGCGGTTATACTGTTGAGTTGATTGATCGTTCTGATGGCGAAGAAGCTGGAATCAAATCTGTTAGTCTCAAAATCATAGGTCCTTATGCATATGGTTACTTGAGTGCAGAGAAAGGTGTGCATCGCTTGGTACGTAAGTCACCGTTTAAGTCATCTGGTGATTCTAGGCAAACAAGTTTTGCTGGACTTGAAGTTAGTCCGGTGATTCCTGAAATGTCCAAATTGATTGAGATAGATGAAAAGGATCTTGAAATTGAAACTATGCGCTCTGGTGGTGCCGGTGGACAAAATGTAAACAAGTTAGAGACAGCAGTGAGAGTGAGACATTTGCCAACGGGGATTGCTGTCAAGTGTAGTCAACAAAGAAGTCAAGCTCAAAACAAAGAACGTGCATTAGAAATCTTGAGATCAAAACTACTTGCAATAAAAGAAGAGCAGCAAAAAAATAAATTAGCAGCACTCAAGGGCGAAGCCGTTTCTGCAAGTTGGGGAAATGCAATACGTTCATATGTATTAGACGAGGGTAGAGTCAAAGACGCACGCACAAAATATGAAGTACGTGATACTGAGGCTGTGTTAAATGGGAAAATAGATGATTTTATTGAAGCTTATCTAAAAATGGTTTCACAAGCTTAGCTTCATACGATAAAATTAAAATTGATATCTTGTTGATCTAACAAAAGGTATAATTACAACAGATGGATGACTCCCAAGTCCTATTACAAACGATTACTCTCGCTATTAGTGCGGGTATTTTGATGCAGGTCTTGGCTGAAAAAGTAAGGCTACCAAGCATTGTTTTTTTAATGATTGCTGGGCTTTTGCTTGGTCCCGAAGGATTTGGTTTAATTGAACCGAAAGTACTAGGTCCTGGACTAGAGGTTTTGGTTTCACTTGCGGTAGCTTTAATTCTTTTTGAAGGTGGTTTGAGTTTAGATTTCAATGAATTCAAGAGTGTAAATAAATCAGTCCGCAATATGCTGAGCCTTGGTTTGGTGATTACTATTTTGGGCAGCTCGATGGCTGCACATTTCGTGATGGGTTTGGATTGGTATATGAGTGCGCTTTTTGGGTCATTTATGAGCATTACCGGACTTACTGTAATTAATCCTATTCTTCGAAGAGTGAGGGTTAAGCGAGATCTTGCAACAATTTTACGCAGTGAAGGAATATTGTCTAATCCACTAGGAGCATTTATTGCTGTTGGTGTTTTAGAAGTAATACTAGCTTCCAGTGAGCAGACCTGGCTTGATTTTAGTTACACCTTAATTTGGAAAGTCGTAGTTGGACTTGCTTTTGGTTTTGTTATGGGCTGGGTTTTAGGTAAGCTCTTGAAGAAACGTTATATTGGTGATGATCTCAAGAACTTGGTTGTACTCGCTTGGGTGTTTGCTACTTTCTATCTATCTAATTTAATTGAACCCAATACTGGAATTCTTGCTGTCGTGATAACTGGTTTTGCTGTGCAAAAGGAAAAAATCCCACAACTCAATACGCTTAAACGTTTCAAGGGACAATTGTCAATCTTGTTTATTTCAATTTTGTTCATTTTGATTTCAGCCAATCTTGAATTTGACCACTTAAAAGAAGTCGGTCTGAAAGGTCTCATTGTGGTTGCGCTTGTCACTTTAGTTGTTAGACCAATTGCAATATTTCTTTCTAATCATGGTCTGCTGAGTTTTAAGGATAAATTATTTGTTTCTTGGATTGGACCCAAAGGTATTGTTTCAGCGTCTGTTGCTTCTTTATTTAGTTTGATTTTGATTAAGAGATCTTTTGATGATGCGATGTTAGTAGAGGCTTTGGTCTTTATGACCATCATGCTAACTGTGACGATTCAAGGTTTGAGTGCACGCCGGGCTGCTGATCTTTGTGATGCTTTGATTGAAGATGGGGCTATTGCAATTATTGGCGCCAATGCACTTGGTAGAACTCTTGGAACTGCTTTTAAAGAAATTGGTAAAGAGGTCATCCTTATAGATAGTAATAGTGAGCATTGCCGGATTTCTGAAGAAGATGGGCTTGAGACTGTTTATGGTAATTGTCTTGATCCTAATATTTTGGAGCAAGCGAATCTCTCGAAGGTCACACTTTTGATTGCTACAAGTGCTAATTCAGAGATAAACTTCCTTGTTTGCCAAATGGCCAAAGATATTTATCAGATTCCAGAGGTTTATCCAGCGATTGATATTCCAGAGAAAGGAGTGCAGCACCAATTAGTTGATCAAATTGGTGGTAATTTAGCCTATGCCAAGCCGGTAGATATCCAAGAGTGGAAAGATGCTGTTGAACTGGATAAGGTTAAAATCGTTGATATATTGCTCGATTCTGATAAAGGTGGCTATATGAAGGATTTTCAGCTTGATAATGCTGATATTGACTGGATACCCCTAATTCTCAAGCGTAAAAACGGTTATTTCTTTGTTCATGCAGACCAACAATGGTCCAAAGGTGACATTTTGATTTACCTTTCTAAATAGACTGGTTGCTAATATTTGGCAGAGATTTGTTGCCAGTTTTGGTGATATCACTAGCAAACCTTGTTTTGTAGGATCTCTACCTTATCTTTTTTCTAGTCCTTAACCTATTAATAACTTGTATATGTTTATCTAAGTCATAAGTAAATAAGGTCCTTGGGGCAGGAGTAAAAATCATGGCAGCAATCAATTCAACACAACAGTTAGCAAAGATCAGAAGTCAAATCGACGTTCAGCAACAAATCGTATCTCAGTTAGAGATGGAGCTTCAATTCGCGATCTTAGGCGCACCAGCTAATTCAGCTGAAAAAACATTAGGAGATATCGTAGATGATATCCAAGGATTATACGGTAGCGTTAACGGTGGTAGCGCATTAGGTTCAGCTTTTGAAACCGGAGTTAAAATATACGCAGAAGACAAAACAGGAACCCCTGTTGATCTTGATAGAGAACCTGAACAAGATTCAATTAGACACATGCTTTATCAAGCAAGAGCCATTCTTGGTGATCTTAGAATACAAGAACAGCAATGGAATGAAGAAGTTAAAGAAGA
>JABHOV010000015.1 GCA_018695135.1 Candidatus Melainabacteria bacterium
CCTAGTATTGGTTTGCTGAATGTTGGTGGAGAACCAGGCAAGGGCACTGATAGATACAAAGAGGCTTATGAATTGTTAGAGAATGAATCTCGAATTAATTTCATTGGTAATGTAGAAGGCAAAACTATCATTGATGATGTTTGCGATATTGCTGTTTGTGATGGCTTTACTGGCAACATTCATCTTAAAGCACTTGAAGGTGGTCTTAAGATGATGATTTCTGCTTTGCAGAATCAAATCAAGTCACAGGGTCCGCTTGAATTATTGGGTGGTCTTTTGCTTAAGTTCTCTGGAGCTTTTGATAGAATCAAAGATCATTTTCATCCGAATTCTTTTGGTGGAGCTTTACTCGGTGGCCTCAATGGAATCTCAATTATTTCTCATGGTAGTTCTAACTCAGAGGCGATTAAGAATGCTTGCAGGCATGCAAAGCTCTTAGTTGAGAATGATGTGATTGAGGCTGTGAAGGCTGAATTTTAGGCTCGGATAATATCTTGCTATACTAGATAAGCTAATGACTGCCGTAAGACCATTTTCTGCTTTATTAAGATCGAGTATGACCAATTTGCTGCAAGACGCTGATGGCGGCCCTGCTACTGTCTTGGGTCCGGCTTATAAGCAAGAGAATATCAAGCAAGGAGTCTGTGAGTTTTTTGGATCTCTCAATCAACAGCTTTGCCAGCTGAGCGAAGCTGAGCCAAGCAAAGCGATAATCAAAACTTCACTTGCTAATTTAGATATAAGAAAGGATGATAACAGATCATTAATCGAGGAGCTTTGTGATCTTAGTCCATATGAGCAAAGATCAGCATCTAAAGCTGCTGATCTTGTAGGAAAGTCATTAGGTATTGATTTTAGAACGGATGATATAGATTCTTCACAAGAGTTATGGTCTGGTCAAAAACTGTCCATCTTGCCTTATGTACTTGCCAACCTATTAATTGAGGCAACACAATATAAGGACCAATATATTTCTAGAGATGCGCTAGATCATATTATGAAATATCAAGATGATCAATTAATGACTTTAACTTTGATTATGATACTTTCGC
Source organism: Candidatus Melainabacteria bacterium (assembly GCA_018695135.1). GTDB lineage: Bacteria > Cyanobacteriota > Vampirovibrionia > LMEP-6097 > LMEP-6097 > JABHOV01. The sequence goes on from JABHOV010000015.1 coordinate 1,053, forward strand.
AAACAAATAAACAAGAAAGTCGAGATGCAATTGCTGACTTACTGAGTAGACCAGCAGCTAATACTGTAGGAACATTGGTTTACAATGCATATAAATTTCATCGCCTTGGTAATACTGAAGCAGCTGCAAGTCTTGATCAGGCTGTAAGGCAGATGGCTAAAAGGTCACCGGATATTTTTGTTGCAGCGATTAACGAATATGCACAAGGGGATTTGGCTGACACTAAGATACTTATTAAAAATCTTTTGCTTGCTCTTGTTGGAGCTGGTAAAGCAGGACAAGCTAAATTAATTGAACTAGCTCAGACTTGTGATTCTAATCCATTAGCCAATATGGCAATCAATAGCGTCAAGTCTTTACCAGCTAGGCAAGCTTATGATTTTTTGATTGGCATTGTAGAGGCGCCAACTAAAGAAACAGGTAGAGATCTTAAGCATATGGCAATGAATAGTATAATGAGCATTGCTGCTGAGGACGAGCTGCAGCCTGATTATTTTAGGCTAGCTAGGCTTTTAGAATCTGCTGATGAAACGACGAAGGATAGCGTTGAGACTTTTATTAAAGCTAACGCTACAGCTTATGCTGGGGATGAACTTGGACAGATCATCGCAGGTCAATCATCAAAATTGACTATGTGTGAAACAATTGCTTGTCTTCAAGCATACAAGGAAGCTGCAATACCACTAATTTTGGATGCTTTAATAAAACATGGACAAGAAAATAAGGAACATCTTTATATCCCAGTACTAGAAGGCTTTTTGAAGACTAACTTTGCTGCAAAGACACTCAACGAACTTCATTTACAGATAGCTCACAAACTTATTTATGAACCTGATGATGAGCTTGCTGAGCACTTTGCTAATTTATTAAAAATCTCAAAGTCTTGGAATAATGGGGTAGGTGGTTTGCTTGTTCATTATAGTACTAGGTTACTTGTGCAAAATATCAAGAGCCATCCTCATCTTTATGAATATCTTGAGATCAGTCATGATCCTAGGATACAATCCTATGGACTTACAATATTAGAAAGTGATATCAGAGCTGCAGCTCAAAAGTCACCAGAAGAATATCAGGAACTTGAAGAAATGAATGCTAGAATCGCAGCTCAGTATTCTAGTACTTGATACCCTTATCCGCCATTCTCTTAAAAGCTTCTTGAATTCTTGGAACGTCAGTTGTCATTGCGATACGGAAGAAACCCTCCCCTGAATCACCAAAGGCATTACCAGGTGAGACTACAATACCGCATTCTTCAAGTACCTTGGTACAAAAATCAGCTGCTGAACTTTCGCTACGTGGAATTGGTGCCCAAACAAACATAGTTGATTTTGGTCCTTGGATATCCCAACCCAGTGATCTAAGACCCTCAAGGATTGCTTGACGTCTTGGCTCATAAACATCTAGATTACGCTTTTCGATATCCTCTTGTGGGATTTGAAATCCTCTAATGCCCGCTTTCTGAATAGCTTTGAAGACACCAGAATCTACGTTAGTCTTGACTTGACCAAGTGCTTGAATCGCCTCTTGATTACCAAGTACCCAACCAAGTCTCCAGCCAGTCATGTTGTAACTCTTAGAGAATGAATGAAACTCAATTGCAATATCTTCAGCACCTTTGGCGTTAAAGATCGAAGGTGATGTGTAACCCTCAAAATATATTTCTGAATAAGCCATATCGTGAGCTAAAAGGATATTGTGTTTTTTACAAAAATCTACAGCCGCTTGAAAAAACTCCACTGGCGCAGTGGCGCTTGTTGGATTGTTTGGATAGTTAAGAAACATCACCTTGGCTTTTTTGCAGATATCTGCAGGAATTGCTTCTAAGTCAGGCAAGAAATTATTCTTGGCTAGTAGAGGCATTTTGTATGGAGTGCCACCAGCAAAGATAGTTCCAGTGTTGTATACAGGGTAGCCAGGGTCTGGCACCAAAGTATAATCTCCCGGATCAACAAAAGCTAAAAATAAATTATGGATTGATTCTTTAGAACCAACAGTAGAAAGACACTGAGTTACTGGATCAAATTCTTGAACACCAAAACGATCTGCCGTCCATTTGCAAGCAGCTTTACGAAAATCTAAAGTACCTGTGTATGGCGGGTAGTCATGAGTACTAGCATCATCAATTGCAGTATGCATCTCATCGATGATTGGTTGCAATGTTGCTTGATCAGGATCACCAATACCCATGTTGATTACATCAACACCTTTGGCTTTGGCTTCTGCCTTTTTTTGGTCGAGCCTTGCAAAAAGATAAGGAGGAATTAAATCCAATCTCTTTGATAAAGCTAGTTTTGATTGTTGTGCTGTGTCTGTCATATCGAAGTTATTCTATCACTCCAGGGGTTAAATGACCCCCTTAAATGGTTTTTATCAACTAGTTTTTAGAAATTCAAGTTTAAAATCATTGCTATTATTGGATTTTTAAATTTTTGCCAGAGGTTAAATGACCCCTTTCATTTTAGAAATCTTTTGTCTAGAATTGGTTTTGTGAAAAGTTTACCCGAATCATTGCTATATGGAATAAGGTTGATATTTCTCTTGGGGATTACGCTAATGACTCCATTGTGTTCAATATTCTTTGAACTTTTGAAACAGGAGTATGTTTTTCATGGGTTTATGAGTGTATTATTAGGGTTGTTTTCTATAGCCTCATTTGTTGGTGGATTGGCAATTATAATGTATAATTACAAATATATTGTCGTTAAGGAGCTAGAGTATGGAGTTGAGTATTGAGTTTTGGATAGGGATATCCTTGGGCGTATTTTTATTTGTGATGTTAGTAATTGTTTTGCCTTGGAATATAGGCATGAAGTCTTTTGTCTTAGCATTGTTTGGTTTAAAGTCGTTAGAGCACGGCGAGCATCAACAAAAAGAGAGATTCATTAATAACTAAACCAGCTCCCATGCTGTCACCATTGTGACCTTTAAGTTTAAAGCCAAGCCATTTATAAACAAACCATGATGCAATCATCCACGGAATGATAATCAGATCTAATTGAATTAATTTATCTAAGCTGATAGCGACTTGACTGATGTAAACAATGGCAGCAAGTTTGATCCAAACAAGATTGACAATGATATCGATGGCAGTTTTTTGATATTTTTTGAACATCGCTAGTGAGCCAGTAGGTTTGGTTTCAACCTGAAATAGAATTGCCAGCACCATCATAAAGCGAGACATTGTTGGTAGTAATAAAACTAATAAAGCAATTTGATTAAAGTTGTTAGCATAATCAAGTTGAGCCAAAGCTACGACTTGAACAATCAAGGCAATGCTGCCAGCCATTGAGCCAAAAGCGCCAACACAACTGTCTTTCATCACCACAAGAATATCTTTGCGACTAGTTTTGCCACAAGCGATACCATCAAAAGAATCCATTAAGCCATCAAGGTGCAAACCGCCAGTGACGCAAGTATTGATTAAAACTAAGACGATGGCAATGAACCAAGGATTCATTAAATTAAATTTGAGTGTCAATGATTCTGGCGCTAAAGCTAATCCCCAATCAATGAACCAAGGCATGAGCTTGTTGATTTGAAAAATAAATTGATCAATATTGAAACTTAGAGAACTTGCGTACTGTGCGAAATATAAAAAACACAAATTGAATAAGCCAAGAACTAATCCTGCCAAAGAAAAATAAATTATCGATCTAGCGAATTCTTCGTTCTTGATTTTGTCCTTGGGGCAGATTGGCAAGATAGTCAAAAAACTAGTTGCTAATCTAAAACCTCGAATTATGTCAAACTCCATTCTGTCTCCTGATCACGGTGATCTTTTATAGTGATGCCCGCATCAGTCAATGAGTTCCTGATTTTGTCACTTGTTGCAAAATCCTTATTATTACGAGCTTCATCTCGCATTTCTAGTAGAAGTTTGATGGTATTATCCAATGCCTGAGTGGTTTTGGAATTATCTACGCTTGATTTTTGACTTAAGTCAAAACCTAAGACCCCTAGAAGATAGGCGACCGTGCCCGCAGAGTCTTTGCTCTCAAATAATAATGCAAGTGCTTTTGCTGTATTGAGGTCGTCGTCCATTGCCTCTTCAAACCTAGACAAAATAGCTTTGTCTAGGTTGCTCTGGGCTGCGGGCTGAGAGCTGAGGACTCCGAGCTTTTGGCAGAGTGAATCAAAACCTTTTTCTGCAGCTTCAAGCGCCTCGTGACTAAAGTTGATTTGTTTTTTGTAGTGAGTACTCAAACAAAAATATCTAATGGTATTAGCTTTGTATTTTGCAAGAATATCTTTGATTGTAAAATAATTACCTTCTGACTTTGACATCTTGCTGCCATTGATCATGACCATGCCATTATGCATCCAGTACTTGGCAAGGGGTTTGCCACTGAGACTCTCTGATTGGGCACATTCATTTTCATGATGAGGATGAACTAAGTCATCACCACCAGTATGGATGTCTAGACTGTCGCCAGCGCCGTAACGCGTTAACAGAGAACGAATCATTGTGCTGCACTCAAGATGCCAGCCTGGTCTACCAAGTCCCCATGGAGACTCAAAACATGAATCATCATTAGAGAAACTTTTCCATAATGCAAAATCAAGTTGATCTTCTTTTTTGCTATTGGGATCTACTCGAGAAAGACCGTCTTTGAGTTGTTCGAGGCTTTGTCCCTTGAGTTGTCCATAATTCTTGTGCTTGCACACTCTAAAATAAACATCACCATCAACGGCGTAAGCTAAACCCTTGGCAATTAATTCTTCAATAAACTCAATCATCTCTGGCAAGTAATCGGTAGCACGTGGCTCAAAGTCAGGACATGAGACGTTGAGCGCGTTCATGTCAGTCCAAAACTCTTGAGTGTAGATTCTGGATAATTTATCAGCGCTGATATTCTGCTCTTGGGCGCGTTTGACTATCTTGTCGTCGATATTAGTGATGTTGCGAATCCACTTGACTTGATAGCCTTTGTAATTTAAATAACGATAGAGTAGGTCCCAGCAAATAGTACTGCGAGCGTGCCCGATATGTGAAACATCATAGACAGTTGGACCGCAGCTATAAATGAATACTTGAGGCGCATTTACTGGCTCAAATTCTTCTATCTTGCGGCTTAGATTATTAAAGATGCGCATCCCTAGTATTTTAGCAGCTTATGCGAACTAAGTATCCATGCTTCTCAAGGACGGTGTTTTGCAAGCCAAACATTTGCTCAGCCTCTTCTCTTAGCACATGATCGTAACCTAATAGATGTAATAGACCATGTACAAAAAGCATGACGATTTCTTGTTTGAGCTCGCAGTTTCTTTCTGCTGCTTGAGCTTGAGCGAGAGGAACACAAATTACGATATCTCCTAAAGCACAATCTTCTGGTTCTAGCTCTCCTACGTTAGCAAGGTCCTCAAATTTTTCAAGGTCAGAACATAAATTGCCAATAGCATTGAAGGATAAAACATCGGTAGCTTCATTTTTGTATCTATATAAACGATTGAGTTCTTGAATTTCTTCAGCTTCCACAAAGCTCACTACAATTTCGTGCTCTTTGAAATATGGCTTAGAACTATCTTCAAGGACAGTATCCGCCAGAAGATTCCATTGAATTGAATCCTCAGGGATTAATTCTGGGCTTTTGGTTCTGTTGGATATGGATACTTTGGCCATCTGAAGTGATTATTCTAGCATGTTGATAAATTGCTGTAGCGCTGTAAGGCTGTAGCGCTCTAAGGCTCTAGTATTCTAATAGATTAGATGGTTAGCCCGGTTACAGCGTTACAGCCTTAGAACCTTAGAGCTTATAAAGCTCTCTACTGGATCATCTCAATTGCGGTACCCGATATTTTGTCCGCTAGTTTATGAACCTGTGTAGCAGCCTGAAAATACCTTTGAGCGTCAGTTAAGTAATGAGCTTCGAGTTTAACCCAAGAATTACTTTTTTCTAGTGCTTCATTTACTACGATATTGCCTGAAACACTGTAGCTAGGAAGTCCACTGGAATCACTGGATTTAAAATAGATCCCATCTTTGGCATTTGTTAAACCATTAGGGTTGTTGAATGCAACAACAGATAGTCTATAAAGTGAAACTAAATTATTACCATCTCTACCGTAGATTACACCGTCTTGTCCGACTTTAATTGAGTCGTATCTTCCTAGATATCTACCGTTACGTCTATCCATACCGAGGTTGACGTCAGTTACTCCACCGAGAGCTTGTCCTGGTGCATTGATTTGCTGAGCATTGTTAGTATAAGGATTATTGAAAGGATCTACTAGATTAGGGTTAACTTGATTGTAGTCTGGGTTCGCTGGATCAGGACTATTAAGATGTGTAGCAGCTCCAGCTAAGGGAATTGCTTGTAATCTAAAACCTTCTGAAGAAACCATATTACCGGCTCCATCCAAATGAAAATCACCGAGTCTAGTGTAATAAGTTTCTTGATGTTTTGGATCTTTAACAGAGAAAAACCCTCTGCCTCTGATCATCATTTTGCTCCACTCACCAGGTCTAGGTTCAGCCTTACCTTGGGTCATTTTATAACCGCCATCGTTGATTTCACCACCATTCATAAAATCATTAAATGTCCATCTGCGAGCACGATGCCCGTTCATGGTGTAACCAAAAATATTGCTCGATACGGTATCCATTAATTCGACTGAATTCATGGTTGCGTTTCTGGATAGGTGTTGTATTCTATTCATTGCCTCTGTTCTCCCCTCTTCTAATTAAGCAGCCGCTTTCGCTTTTGACTTCCTTAATACATCTCCATCAAATACTTGGAATTTGTCCAAGCCAATTGATTTTGCGCCAAGCCTCTTGGCTAATTCTGATTCATTAGAAATTAATTGTTCCATCGCTCCTTTGGAACCTATAACTTGGATACCAACTGATCCTTTGTTCATTCTGACGATAAGTGTTTCTAGATCTTCGATACCTGGAATATCTAGTCTAATTGCCTTGTTGGTAGGATCTTCAATAATTGATGGAGCAAGCTCTTCCCAATTAGCGAGTTGTTTTTTTCTTTCGTTAGAACTATCTTGATAATTTGCTTCTTGCTGGGCAACATTACCTTCGCGCAGTGCTTCTGTTACTTGTTTATTATTGACTTGTCCAACATTGGCATTTAGTGCTTCTGAATTACCAAATTTGTTTGAAAGTTCTTGAGCCTCTTTTTGAGATTCTTCAGTTGTTTGTGTTTGAACCATTTCTTTATTGAGTTCTTGATTACGTAGATTTTTTAATTGAGTTTCTGCATCTTGATTTAGTGCTTGAGCAAAACCTGGCATAGTAGCTGTTGTTTGTTTTTCTGTTGTGCTAGCAGTAGCGCCTTGTTTAAGTACTTGAACATCTTCTTGAGCCATTGGATTTGCTTCTGATCTTGCTTGACCAGCTGATTCGCGCATCATTGCAAGCTCATTGGCGAAACTATTATGTCCCTTGCCTGCTTTCTGTCCGTTGATCAAAGAGTTTGCATTGTTTTGCAATGGCTGTTTGTTTATTTGTTTATGGTCAATTACTACGCTCACGTATTATTCGTAACAGTTGGGGGTTATGTTTTGGTTAATAATGTGAAAATAGCTTTACTATTGGCTTAAACTTCAATCTCTTCTTGATTTGCATACATATCATTTGCAAATTTCATGGTTACTCTTTCGTCAGTGAGTCTCTGCTCTAATCTTGATTCTTCTAAGATATATTCTTCTTCTTGTTTCTCACGTAATTTCTCAAGAGCTTCTAGTTTCTTTTGAGCTTCTATAAGTTCGTGTTTTTTGTTTTCAAGGTCTTGTTCTCGTTGCAAAAGCTCTCTTTGAGCTTGAGCTAGCTTATCATCAAGGCTTTTGATGACCCTGAGGTAGTTTTCTGCCATGGCGTAATTGCTTTCAATCAGTTCGTCATGCTTCTCTTTGAGTTCCATTTTGACAGTTTCTACGTGTTTTTGAGCTTTGATTAGTTCAGCTTGGGCTGCAATCACAGCCAAGCGAGCCGTTTCCAAAGCTTGCCGCCTTATTGTTAATACTCTTTCGAGCCTAAAATTGAATGCCATTAGGTATATTCTGGCAGAATATCATTAAGCAGACGTTAAGAAAACACAATAGCCATGGCTATATTGCTAAGATTTGGTCAGATTTACCCGTGATTCGGGCTAATCTAGCGTTAAAATAGGGCAAAATTGAGAAAGGTTAAAGCTCGATTCTAGGCCCATAAAAGGAAAACAATGGCAACAACAGTAACAGACAAAAAAACAGATAAAGATCAAACAGAAGATTTAGCAGCAAGAGCGGAGGAAGCTAAGGCTTTACTCAAGGACTTGGTAACTGCTGGAGTACACCTTGGACATGATACTAAGGAATGGAATCCAAAAATGACAGAGTACATTTTTGAGACTCGTAACAATACTCATATTATAAATTTAGGTAGAACAGTAAACAACATGATGGTTGCTGGAGAGTTTTTGAAAAGACAATCTAAGCTAGGCAAAAACGTTATGTTCGTTGGAACTTCAAAACAAACATCAGCAATTTGCAAAGCAGAAGCTGAAAGAGCAGAAGTATTTTTCATTAACCAGAGATGGTTAGGTGGATTGATTACTAACTTTGACACTATCAGAGCGAGATTGAACAAGTTGAGAGAATTGGAAACACAAAAAGAAACTGGTGGTTTTGAAGGATACGGCAAAAAAGAAGTTGCAAGTATCAATCGTACAATTAACAAATTGAACAAATCACTTGGTGGTTTGAAAAAGATGCGTGGTAAGCCAGACGTGATTGTTGTCTTTGACCAAATTAAAGATGCAATTGCAGTAAGTGAAGCCAAAAAAGTCAAGGCTGTTTTAATTGCTTTGACTGACACGAATTGTGACCCAACGGGGATCGATCACGTGATTCCAGCTAATGATGATTCAATGAGATCTATTAATGTGATTGCAAAGTATTTTGCAGACGCAATTATTGCCGGAGCAGCGACTGCAGGCAGCAAACATAGATAAATATACTAAGGAGATAAATATGAATTTTACAGCAAAAGACGTAGCAGAGCTTAGAGCGATGACTAGTGCAGGTATGATGGACTGCAAAAACGCACTTAAAGAAAGTGACGGTAATATGGAAGCGGCAGTGAATTACCTAAGACAAAAAGGTATTGCAAAGGCAGCCAAAAAAGCTGGCAATATTGCAGCTGAAGGTGTAATCGCAACAGCGGCTGATGCAAAGACAGCAGTTCTCGTTGAAGTGAATGCACAAACAGATTTCGTAGTTAAGAATGAAGACTTCCAAGCTTTTGTAGCGAAGGTCGCTCAAACTGCATTGACTAACAAAACGAATGACATTGATGCTTTATTGAAAGCAGATCTTAATGGTCAGTCTGTAGCAGATGCAGCAATTGAACTTACTGCAAAGATTGGTGAAAAGATTGACGTTAGAAGAGTAGCTTTAGTTGAAGCAAGTGGTGGAGTAGCTAGCTACGTACATCCAGTTGGTTCCAAGATTGGTGTTTTGGTTGCTTTATCAACGGCTGACGCGACCAAGGGTGGTGACGTTGCGATGCATATTGCAGCTGCTAATCCAGCCCCTGAGTTCATTAACAGAAATGAAATTCCTGCTGATGTGATTGCTAAAGAAAAAGAACTTGAATCTCAAAAAGATGACCTTGCTGGCAAACCTGCTGAGATCATCGAAAAAATCGTAACTGGTAGAGTTGATAAATTACTTGCTGAAAGAGTTTTACTTGAGCAACCATTTGTTAAAGATCCTAGTCAGAAAGTATTAGCTTTCTTGGGCGACATTACAGTTGAATCGTTTGTTCGTTTCAATCTAGGTGATGGCGTTGAGAAGAAGAAAGAAGACTATGCTGCTGAAGTTGCGGCAGCAATGCAGGTCTAAAGAAGCTTGCTTTGCAAGCGGTTGTGTCATAGCAAGGCTATGACTGGTTGTGGTCGCCTTTTAGGCTCACTGGTTGCGCTTCGCTGCCTCTTGAGTACTTTGTCTTAAGGAGGCAGCGAAGCGCAACCAGTGAACGAAGTGAACGCAACCGGGAGCAAAGCGACCTTCAGTGAACCCAACAAGAACTAATTGTTGTACAATTATTCTTGTAGATGCCGTTGTGGTGAAATTGGTAGACGCGCTAGACTCAAAATCTGGTTCTGGCAACGGAGTGTCGGTTCGATTCCGACCAACGGCACCATTATTCTAAGTAAATACCAAGCTCAGGAAGCAAAATTTGCTGCAATATCATTGCAATTGTTTTAGCCAGGTATTCATTTTATATCCTAGGGTACAATAGTACTATCATGAAAACAGAAAATATTAATCTGAGTGACGACTTCTCTCTTGATCCTCTGTATCAAGAAAAGCTTGATGTCATTGAAAACGGTGGGCTCAATGGTGAGATCATTGACCACACTAAGCATTTTGATGAGTTTTTCCCTAGTCTGGAAAAGTTTTTGCGCAGAGCCGTGGAGTATTCTAAGAATCCAAACAAGACAGTCAACATGAATCACCTTGATTATGGAATACATGTGCCTGATGAGCTTGGAGTTGAGCAAGAGGCGATTGATCATGTGCTGCCTTTTTATAATGCAATAGATAGTAGGACCGGACTGGATTGGCGTAATGTAATGCCAATTACTTTATTGCCTGCGGTGCTTGGTGCGCTTGGTGCTGTCATTGTTAATCCTAATTTGGTTACAAGCAAATACGGCAAACGTGCAAATGAACTGGAAGTGCGGGTGGTTAAGTCACTTGCTAAGATTCTTGGTTTTAAGGATATTGCCAAAATTGGTGGGCTGTCGCTTGAAGGCGGAACCAAGGGAAATATGTACGGGTATATTTTTGGTTTGCGCAAAGCCTTTCCTGGAATTAAAGAAACTGGTTTGATGAATGTCAAACAGAAATTCCTTTTTATAAATTCACAAGCTGGACATTTTTCTAATTTCACCAATCTTGCTGCAATTGGTGTTGGTAGACAAAACTCTATTCGTATTCCTTGTTATAGTGATGCTTCTATCAATCTCGATAAATTGAAAGAGACCTTGTTTGATTGTATGGAAAATGGTATTGTCGTGCCAACTATTTTGATTACGGTTGGTACCACCGATGCGTGTGCTATTGATGATGTGGCTGGTGTTCGTGAGATTATTGATGAAGTTAGTCGGCAGTTTCCTGAAATGCACAAGCCGCATCTACACGTCGATGCAGCGATTGGTTGGGCATTTACTTTCTTTAATAATTATGATGTAGCGGCTAATCCCTTGCATTTTACTGAAGCATTTATTGAGAAGTTACCTGAGATTCAGAATAAGTGTCGTAATCTAGATCTTGCAGACTCTGTTACAGTCGATGTTCACAAGACTGGTTTCACTCCTTATAGTTGTAGTTTCTTGGTTGTTAAGGATAAAGCAGATTTTGAACACTTGATGTGGGATGCTAGTGAGTTTAAGTATTTTGATCCTAGTGAATCTAAAATAGCACCAGTGCAGTACTCACTAGAATGTACAAGAAGTAGTATGGGGATTTATGCTGCGGCAATGGCATTTAATACTCTAGGGATAGAGGGCTATCAAACCCTTTTGGCTGCTAGCTTACAGTATTCTGATATGCTTAAGCAAAGGTTGATTAGTTTCGATAATATAGGGGTGATTAATAAGTCACTTGGTTTTACTACTTTGTTTAGACCTTATCCAAGTTTTGTTAAAGATGCTCAAGCTCTACTTCTACGTGAAATTAAGGATCTAGATTTTCAAGCTCAGTCAAAAAAAATCTCAGTTTTTGTTGATGATTTTTTCAAATTTTGGGAGCTTCACAAAAAACCAGATACACCTTTGCTTGATCATATTAAATCAAGTGCTTGGGGACAATACGGTAAGCATGATTACGAATTAACTGCCTGGAAGGCTTATTTGCTTAACCCGCGTGCCGGGCGTTATCTCAAAAGATTTGTTGATGAGGTTATTGATTTGCGTAGAGAATATGAGAGGCAGTTGCCTGAGGAGTATTTGGCTGAGTTACGAGCTTTAGTAAGTTAATGAACTTGGCATTAATAGACTATGCAATCCTCATTGGCTATTTTGTTTTAGTCTTTGCTGTTGGTTTTTGGGTCAAAAAAGATAAGGGCGATAAGCTAGAGAATTATTTCTTGGCTGGGCGTAAGCTCACTCTGCCATTATTTGTAGCTACTTTGGTCACTACTTGGTACGGTAATTTCCTTAGCATGGGAGAGCTGGCTTTTAGTCAGGGGCTGGTGATGTGGCTTACTCAAGGGATCTTTTGGTATGTAGTTTATTTTTTTGTGGCGTTTTTTCTTGTAGAGAAGATCCATAAGACCAAGCTTTTTTCGATTCCAGATCAACTAGAAGCTAGTTACAGTAAGGGAACTGCTTTGCTTGGTGCTGGGGTTAATCTCTTGCTGATGGTGCCAGCCGTTTATATTCTTTCACTTGCTTATATTTGTGAATTGATTTTTGGTTGGGATAAAATACCTTGTATTTTGCTGGGGACTTTGATACCACTTCTGTATATGCTCAAGGGTGGCTTTAAAGCAGTTGTCTACACGGACTTTATTCAATTCATCTTTATGTTTGCCGGGATAGCTTTAGTGATTCCTTTTGCGTATTTTAAATATGGTGGCTGGGATTTCCTTGTGACTAATTTACCTAGCTCGCATTTGACCTTTACCGGGGATTGGTCTTGGCAATTGATTTTGGCATGGTTTCTGATTGCAATGTGGTCTATAGTGCATCCTGGTTTTTATCAAAGAATTTTTGCTAGTCCTGATCTTAAAACCGCCAAGCAAGGTATTTTGTGGTCAATTGGCTTTTGGTTTATTTTTGATATGATGATCAACCTAGTTGGGCTTTATGCTTTTGCTGCGATGCCAGAACTTGAACCTGCAACTTCTTTGTTGGTTTTTTCAGCGAGTGTTTTACCGGTCGTCTTCAAAGGAATATTTTTTACTGGTTTGGTTGCAACCGTGATGTCGACACTTGACTCGCTTGGCTTTTCTAGTGCGATGTCCATCTCTTATGATATCTGCAAAAGAGTTAAGTCTGATTTGACCCAGGACCAGGTAATTAAGATCAACAAGTGGGCTTTGGTTTTTGTTATGGGCTTGGGTATTATTGCTGCAATATATTTTGAGTCTTTGATTGAGCTTATGTATGTCAGGGGCACTATAGCGATTAGTGCTTTGTTGGTGCCTTTGTTAGGTAGCTATTACCTGAAGCCGAAGTCCAAGGCTGGTTTCTGGAGTATCGTCGCAGGCTTAGTTGCTGCGGCGATAGCTTCTTTGTTAAAGCATTATTCTATTATTGAGATTGAGCCTATATTTATAGGATTGCTTATGTCTTTAATTAGTTTTGCCATGATAAAATAGTGCCTTATGTCAAATTGGTTCCACGAGGTTCATAAAGACCATCATTCACTTGGAATGTCTCAGAAAGCAATACTTCATCATCAGCGAAGTGAGTATCAAGACGTACTGGTTTATGAGAATGAGCTTTACGGCACGGTTTTAGTTTTAGATGGATGTTATATGCTGAGTGATCTTGATGAGCATATGTATCACAATGCTTTGACTAGTTACGGACTTCAGAATTTGGCTGGTCGTAGTAATTTAAAGATCCTTGTCATTGGCGCTGGAGATGGCGGCATAGTCCGTGACCTCTTACGTAATTGGAATGAGCAAATCGACAAGGTGACGATGGTAGAGATAGACCAGGCTGTAATCGATGTTTCTAAGAAATTCTTTCCACAGATCGCAGCTGAGTTTGATAATCCGAAACTTGATCTTAAGGTAGAAGACGCACTTGAGTTTATCAAATCAGCTGCTGACCAGGCTTATGACTTGGTGCTTTGTGATTCAACTGATCCAGAGGGTTTTGCTGCTGGTTTAATAGAAGTAGATTTTTATCAGGGTATAAAAAGAATCATGAAAGAAGATGGGGTCTTTTGCGCTCAGTCAGGTTCACCTATCTTTATGAAAGAGGAGCTTGAGAAGACTCAGGTGAATTTGGCTAAGGTCTTTGATGATGTGCATAGTTACTATGGACCGATGTTGGTTTATCCAGGGAGTCTTTGGTCTTATACTGCTGCTGGAAAGGTTTTAACTAATAAAAAGAATATTGATATTGCTGATTTTATAGAGTCTAGTCATGAGGGTATTCATAAATTGCCAAATGCAAGGCTTGCGAGTTCTGAGAATACGGAGTTTACTGAGCTGTAAATGAGTATTTCGAAGAACGAGCGTAACGCAGCAGTTGGTGATTTAGGGATGTCCTCACCTAAAGTCAGTGTCGTTGTGCCGTCGTACAACCGCGGGGATTATATCTCTGAAACTATTGAAAGTATCCTTGCTCAGACTTTTACTGATTTTGAATTAATTTTTATTGATGATGGTAGTACTGATGATAGCGCTGAGATTGTCCAGGCTTTTATTGATAAGGATTCTCGGATTAAGTACTTTAAGCAAAAGAATTCAGAGAGAGCGGTTGCAAGATCTTATGGCATGACTTTGGCTCAAGGGGAATATATTTGTTTGGTTGATTCTGATGATACTTGGTATCCGGAGAAATTAGAGAAACAAGTTGCTGTAATGGATGCTGATCCTGAGCTAGTCTGCTGTTACGGGGCAGTTGATAGAATGGATATGGAAAGCAACCCGGCTGCACCAGCTAAGCGCCAGCTTGAGGGCTATTCGGGTAATATTTATGAAGATTTGTTGAAGCGCAATTTTATTCCTTCGGTTACGCCAATGCTCCGTAAGAAATATATCGAGATGATTGGAGAACAAAAGACAGAATTTATTCCTTATGAGGATTGGGATTTTTGGTTACGTCTTGCTCGTATTGGTAAGTTTGAACATATTGCTGAGCCTTTGGGCTGCTATCGTTTGCATCCTGGGCAATCTGTGCAGAATGTCAAAGCAGATAGAATTGAAGATGTTACTTTTGCTGTATTAGATTCAAATACGGGGAAAAGGGAATGGGGAATGGGGACGAGCGAAGATTCCAATTCTAGCCCTCCTTCCTTCGCGCTTGGCGCTATTCCTGTCAGTGAAGCTTATAGCTTGGCTTACTTGCGATGTGGCTATTGGTATATTGTTTCAGGTGATTTGAGAACTGCCAGAGATAGATTACGCAAGTCACTCGAGAGAAACAAAAAAAGAATATATGATTATAGATGGTGGGGCTTGTATCTTATGAGCTTCGTTAAGACACTAATGCCAAACACAGTTGATCGTTTACTAGGATCATTTCATTGATGACAGATACCATACTTAGATTCATATTTCGCTATTTAACTTATGCTGGCAATATCTTTCCACAGTTTTGTGTTTGTTGTTTGCTTTTGTATTTTGATTTTGAGACAGGTTACAAAGTCGGTTCTATTTGGTTTTGGGGCTATGCTGTTAACCTTGCATTCAAAAACACTATTCGCAAACCAAGACCACCCGTCGCTCAGTGGAAGGTAAAACACGTTAAGGGTTGGAGTTTTCCTTCTGGACATTCTTTAGTCTCGCTCGTTTTGTATTGGTCTATAGCTAAGCATTTTGCAGTTGTTTCACCTTATGCAGAACTCTTGTATGCTTTACCGATAATTTTGGGACTATCGCGCTTATATCTACGAGTACATTTTGTTGAAGATGTAGTTGTTGGTTGGCTGATTGCCTTTAGTTATTTATATTTTTGTGAGGATTTGGTAATACAGTTTAACGCCCAGTTTTATGAGATCTTTTACAGGATTTTCCATATATTGGCGTAATTATGGGTATGATATATATAAATTACGCGTAATTTGTGGATTCACATGATTAATAGAAAAACCATCACTTATATTGAAAATAGTTTGTTTGCTTCCAAGGCGATAGTTTTGCTTGGTGCAAGGCAAGTTGGTAAAACTACTATTTTAGAAATATTCAAAGAGTCATATCGAGAGAGTGAATTGATGAGTTTCAATTGTGATTACTTGGATGATAGAGATTTACTTGCGCATGACAAAGTTCGTAAGCTTATTAAAATCTTGGGCTCTAAGAAATTGATTTTGATTGATGAAGCACAAAAAGTTTTTAATATTGGAGAAGTTTTGAAAATATTGGTAGATGAATTTAAAGATTCAAAACAAATTATTGCAACAGGTTCTTCAAGTATCAATATTTTAGATCATGTGTCTGAATCACTTACGGGTAGAAAAATAGTTATAGATATTTCCCCATTAAGTCTTGAGGAGTTGAAGGATAGTAAGGGCTTAGATTTTGTAGAAAAAAATCTTGATGATTTGATGATCTATGGTACTTACCCAGAGATAGTTTTAGAAGAAGATCCTGAACGTAAGAAGCAGAAGCTGGAAGAAATCAGCTCTAGTTATTTGTACAAAGATATTTTAGAGATTGAAGATATTAAGAAGTCTCAGGTTTTGGATAAGTTGGTTAAACTATTGGCATTACAAATCAGCTCTGAACTATCGTTCACCAATTTATCCAAAACTTTGGGGATAGATCAAAAAACAGTTGAAAAGTATGTGAATATACTCGAGAAAGCTTTTGTCATTAAACTACTAGCACCATATTCAACCGGCGGCAAAAGAGAAATAACCAAGAAGCACAAGATTTATTTTATGGATTTAGGTATTCGTAATGCCTTGATTAATAATTTTAATCCAATTGATTTGAGAGTAGACAAAGGTCAAATTTGGGAAAACTTTATATTCATCGAACGTCTTAAGTTTCTTCGTAATAATCAGGACAAGTCGCCATTGTATTTTTGGCGCACTTATGATGGGGCAGAAGTTGATTTGGTGGAATTGCGTAATGGGAAACTAGAGGGTTTTGAGTTTAAGTATCAAGGCAAACCAAGATCAAAACCTAAACAATGGTTAGAGAATGCTAATGCAAGTTATAAAGTTGTTACCAGAGAGAACTATGATGAGTTTTTGTTGTGAGATTTTCAAGACTCCTGGGCAAATTGAATTCTAGGACCATCTTGTGCATCTAATCCTAAGGGTCTTTCAAGTTCGCTAGTTAGAGTAAAATTGGGTAATACTTGCATGAGTTTTTAAGGTCAAAACCATTATATTTTCCTTGTAAGACACTTGCGACCGTATCTATTGAGTTTGACTGCAATGCTTCAGCAAATCCGTTTATTTTTTCGCTAAGCTGCTGCCAAGATTTTGATAACCTCTCGCCAAGATTTGGTAGGAGTGCTACAAAGTTGGGTTTGTCTGAATCGCCGACCCAAGGCTTGTCTCTATTTTGAATTTGAGTAGTTTCCAAAAGTTTTAGCGCTGCAGCTGTTTGAAAATGTGTGCTTCCTGGTGATTGATCTTTGGCTTGAATTAGTGCTGTAAAAAAATCTCTAAAAACAGATTCTATACCTCTTGCCTTAGTAGTGTCTGCGGTGTCCTTCAGAGTTTCATTACCCCAAAAACTTTTATCAAGTTTTATTGATTGTTGGTTTATTTTGGATACTACGGATTTTAAACCGTTTGGTGCATCTAAGCTTGCACAATCTAGAAGAGCTGCTTGGGTTGATTCGGGAATACCAATATTGAATTTGATCATATAACTATATTACAATAAGAGTTCTTGTGCCCACGACCTGTATGGCGGTCATTACCAGCATCTAACTTGTTTGTTGAAAACCCAGAAATATTTTGGCGTGTATTTCGCCCTTCGGGCATAATACATATTAGTTTTTGTTTAGGTCATTAGGGACACGCTGAAAAACAAAGTTTTTCTAGTCGGTTCCATGAAAAAGGTTCTGATAGATTACCGGAGCACGGCCCAGATAAGGGTTGAGATTATGCATTTTTCAGTGGATCATTAGTTGATCTTGTTAGGACTAGGCTTTAAGTTAATTAGTATTTCGCCCGAAGGGCAAAATACGCATTTGTTACAATTAGTCCCTAATGTCTGAGATATTTCAAGAACGCAAAACAATAGAACAAGTGGAAGAAGCAAACGAGCTTGCTCCCAAATTTAATGAGCATGGTTTGATCTCAGTTGTTACTACTGATTATGCAACTGGTGAGCTTTTAATGCAAGGCTATATGAACGCTGAAGCTCTCAAACAAACTATTGAAAAAGGACAAGCGGTTTATTATTCACGCTCACGCAAAGTGCTTTGGCATAAGGGAGCAACTAGTGGTCTTTATCAAGACATCAAAGAGATGCGCATTGATGATGACCAAGATTGTATTTGGTTGCGTGTTACAGTGACGGGTTCTGGTGCCAGTTGTCACGTAGGTTATAGATCTTGTTTTTACCGTACTGTTCCAAATGGCAAGGATTTTGATCCAACTAAGCCAATAGAACTTCACTACGTAGAAACGGAAAAGACTTTTGATCCAAAGGAGGTGTACGGTGATGTTCCAAACCCAACAATATTGTAGACTTGCTCCCAAATGCTCCATAACGGCGTTATACTCCTCAAGTGATGTCATCATTGACGGCTCAGTCAACTCAGCCATCTCTTTCGTCGCAAGCCTTACGAGGGGATCATTGACTTATGATCTTGATTCAAGCTGGTGTCCCCCGGAGCATCGAGAATTAATTGCAAAGCAATTATTCGAAGATATGAAGCATTTTGAAACAAGTCTAGTCAATAACATCGCTAAGGTTGCGTACTAGAGCTTGGAGGCGTTTTTATAATTAAGAATAAGGTTTTAAACAATAACAAAAATACTAAGCCAGATATGGCTTCTGAATTGCGGTCACCGATTGCTACGACTCTTGATAGAGTCGGTATGTCTGAAGTCGAGTTGCCAATTTTAATCAAGGATCACAAGGGTGGACTTGCAACGATTCCTGCTAGAGCAGAATTGTATGTCAGTCTCGATGATCCGCATGCCAAGGGCATTCATATGTCTAGGCTCTATCTTAAGGCGAAGGAGTTTTTTGCTGCCTACCCATTGAGTTTCCCGAGTCTTGCTAGTTTGACTGAGGCAATGCTTGAGACTCACAAGGATTTGAGTTTTTCTGCGCATGTAGCTGTGAGTTTTGAATATATTCAAGCCAAAAAAGCCCTGGTGAGTGATGAGACTGGTTATAGATTTTATCCTGTGACTTTGTCTATGACCAGAGGACCTGGCGCACAGTTAGTCTATGAAATGCAGTTGGAAATAATTTATTCAAGTACTTGCCCTTGTTCTGCTGCTCTTGCAAGGCAAGTAGTTAAAGAAGAATTTTTGAAAAAGTTTGATCAAAATGAATTGAGTCGTGATGAAGTTGCTGCTTGGATAGCTTCTGAAGCTTCGCAAGCGGCAGTACCGCATGCACAAAGAAGCAAAGTTAATCTCGATCTTAAGTTCAGTGAAGTCAATGCCAAGCTCGATTTGAATTATTGGATTAATTTAATTGAGACTACCCTTGCAACACCAGTACAGGCAGCCGTCAAAAGAGAAGACGAACAAGAATTTGCGCGTCTCAATGGTGCCAATATGATGTTTAGTGAAGATGCTGCTCGCAGACTCAAAGCCTGTTTAGACAATGAAGCAAGAATCGAGGATTATAAAATCAAAGTTGAACATTTAGAGAGTCTTCATGCGCATAATGCAGTGGTAATAACGAGTAAAGGGGTATAAAAATCGTCATTGCGAGGAGCATAGCGACGCGGCAACCTAATGCAGAATCACTGGTATAAATTATTGAATCAATGCATTAGATTGCTTCGTCTGACTAAGGTCTTCCTGGCAATGACACTAGTTCTTTCTTTTGCTATCCCAAGTCATGCCCACGGAGGCGCCTGCGGTTGCAGCTCACTGCAAGGCACTGGTCTTGCTGGTCCTATTATTACTGTTCCTGCTTATGGTATGCAGCCAGGTACTACTAGTGTGAGTCTCGGTCTAGGCTTTCATAATTCGGGGAGAATTGCTCCCAATGATCTTAGTACTTTGATCAAGAATAATACTCATGCTGATGATAATTATGGCTCTATTAGTCCGGTGCTTGCTGTGAGTCATGGTTTTACTGATAAATTCAGCATGGGAATTTCATTACCATTCATTATTAGTCTTGATTTTCGTGAGGTTCATGATGGACTTGAGCAACTTGGAGACAGTATCGGCTTTGGTGATTTGATGATCATGTCTAAGTA
>JABHOV010000018.1 GCA_018695135.1 Candidatus Melainabacteria bacterium
CAAAGCGTATGCTCAGCGATACACAACTTACTAAAAGTTGTATATCGCTGCCGGTCGTATATTGGCTTCCAGAAAAAGATAACCCCTATCCATAGTCTCTAAGACATCAATAGAAAAAATCTCTGGCATAATCAATTCATTGCACTTAGCATAATCATCCAATAAGTCAAGGAAGTCATTCAATTGTGCCATTAATGATTTATCAATCTGTTCTTTTGCATAGAACTGACCATGAAGATATAGCACCTTAAATTCAGAGGAAAACTCAATTGCTTCTTGTAAAACACAATCATCATAATTATGAATTTTGTTAATATGCTCAAGCACCAGCGAGTTATTTAATTCGTCAACTGCAATAGTATCTCTATTCTCTGTGCCTGACCTAGGTTTAAGCATGTATCTTTTATAACGAGCAGCTTGTACAAGCTTTGTTAAAAATTCACTATCTACGAGTTTCCTTGAACTTTCAATTAACCAAGTTTGTGGTTGGCTAACAGCATTCGCCATCATCAGTGCATAAAACAAATATTTATCATCAAAAATTTTAGCTATTTTATTGTATGGATTTAATTGAAAAATATCATGTGAGAGAACCTCGTTTGCAACTTTGCGGTGTGTATTAATCTCATTATCAAGAGCAAGATGCATAGTCAAGACCGCAGCATTCTCTTTGTCCTCTAGTTGTGTGAAAGTTGATTCTATATTCTCAATATCAACAGTAACAATATTTTTATAAGGCGTTAAGTCACCAAGTTTGGCAATACTAGCTTCAAGTTGCTTAGCATCAAGCTCGTGAATAATATAAAGAGTTGATTGAGCAATATCACCTCTAAATCGTTTATCACGACCTAAATTAAATTCTTCTTGTATAGTCTCTATTACCAAACTCATAATATCTACCTAAATGAACTCATAAATATGCCTTTGGATTAATACTGGCATAAGATCTGTCTTTTTCATAGAACAAAACTTTGACCCCTTGATAACCTTGGGTTGCTTTATTAACAATAAAATACTCATAAGCAATCAAACCTCTATCAAAGAAATGTCCTTCTACTTTATATTGGGTAATTTTTCTTCGATAAGGACCCCTTAGTGCTGAAGCATACATCTTCATAGCCCACTCACGAACTTCATTTCTAGAAAGCTTTGCATTCCCTTCTGTTTTTGGTACCAAATGTTCTGATTTAACTTTGTCTTTCAAAAAGAAGGCTTTAAGTTTCCAGTCTTTGTCAATGTCATATGTAGCATAGCCGGTATAGCCTAGCTTAGAAGGAAATGATTCCATACTACTTGGCTCACCATATTGTAATTTATTAGCAGCAAAACTATTTGTCAACTTTGCTGAAGCCGGCACAAAGAGTAATGACAATAAAATAATGAGAACTAGACATCCTGCAAAACTCTGTTTTGCTCGTGATGTCGACACATAAATGGTCGGGACAGTGTGAAACACTAGTTCCGTTAGTGAAGATAAAGGGGGCTTTCGCAGTAAGACAATCAAAGGCACAAACTAATTCTAGCATTAGACCCGTGTCTTCGAAACTAAGTTTGTTGGCGTGTCAAAAGGTTCTTGTTGAGAGGAGCACATATCAATAAAGGGTGAGATTTAGCATTTTCAGTGAATTCATAAGCTACAATTGTATAACTTATGGCAGTTGAGAAAGAACAAAAATCTATAACTTGGCACTGGCTACGTACCCTACTTAAGATTGTTGAAGAATACAAATCTATTAAACAAATAATAGAAAAAGTCAAAGAATCGCTCATTGAATATACTCAAATCGACAATATTGAAATTCATCTCATCGATGATCTTTCCTCCCGCGACAATGCAGAAAAAGGAATTGATGAGTTAGCCAACTCTGACTTCTTTAGCCGCAAGGTAATTGAAAATATATTCCTTCATAAAGAGCCGTCGCATATCTCCAAAAATGAAATTATTTTTCCGCTTGAGAATAGTGAGAGAATTTTAGGACTTGTTTACATCAAGACCCCAAGCCAAATAGACTCTGTTAGTTTTGAATTACTTTGGTCATTCATGGATCAACTTGCAGCTTTAATTCACAATATCATATTACCTCAAAACAAAAACCCTGAATCAAAAATACAAATCAAAGATATCTCAAACTCAATATTCAACAACCTCAAAAGTTTTCTAGAAGCTAGCCTTGAGAGACTTGGTGCACTAGAAGAACAAAACCAAAAATTAGTTGAATTAAATAGAACCAGAACAGAATTAATTAATAACGTATCCCATGAACTAAGAACTCCTCTAGTCAGCATAATGGGCTTTAGCAACATCTTACAAAGGCATGAAATAAAACCAGACCTAATTCGAGAAGCAAGTGAACAAATCCAATCAGCTGGAGGTCGTCTATCGAGAATGATTGATGACTTACTACAACTAAATCGAGCGAGCACGAAGGGCTGGGTTGTCAATGTTGAAAGACTCGACCTTGGTGAAATTGCTAAGTATGTAGTAGAAAGTCTCTCACCCTTACACAAAAACTACAACTTTACTTTCAATTACCCAGAAAGGGGCTATCCATTAATTGGTGGTGATCGAAAACTAATAAGACAAGTCATTGAAAATCTCATCATCAATGCAATCAAGTACTCGCCAGAAGGTGGTGAGATTAATTGCACTATTAAAGACAATACTAATGAGAAAAAGCTCTCTATGTTTATCACTGACAATGGTATTGGTATGACACCAGCGGAAAACCAAAAGATCTTTGAGAGATTCTATCGAGCCAAAAATCCCAAGACCGAAAATATATCAGGACTAGGACTTGGTTTAACTATATGCAAGGATGTGGTAGAAGCGCTCAATGGTGAAATATCTAGCACTAGTGATTTTGGTCAAGGATCTTGCTTTATAATTAGTTTCAACTACTAGTTAGCTCAACAAGCATCGACGATGCTTAAATGTCTAGAGACGGTAACATTCGCAAAGACCAGTCGATGCGTAGATTGAGCGGTTATAAAAGGTCTGCCAGCAACCTTTCGTAGAAGAAATAGGTATATATTTGCAATCTGAGCTTGCTGGCAGTAAGGGTAAATGAATTGATGTTACCCTAGAAGTAATCAATATCAATGGAAATAAAAGAAATTAGCGTTAGAGAACTCAAAGAACTTCAAGACAAGTCTGAAAACTGTTGTCTAATTGATGTACGCAATCCTTCTGAGTTTGAATACTGCAATCTTGACGGGAAATTAATTCCCATGTCAGAAATCACCGAAAGATTTGAAGAAATTGCCAAAGAGGGCAAGGTCATTATTCACTGTCATCATGGCGGACGCAGTAAAAAAGTAATCGCCTGGATGCAAGACCAGCATGGTTATACTAATTTATATAACTTAACTGGTGGGATACATGCGTGGTCTACACACATCGATACATCAATAGACATCTACTAAACCTACTTTTAAATCTCCACCTGCTGCGTTACGCGAGTTAGGAAGAAGTCATCATTGACGGCTCAGTCAACTCAGGCTTCCTCCTAACTCGCAAGCCTTGCATCTGAAGCTTTTAAAGCAGGTTCCATATTCTACAATTTTCGCTATTAGTCTAGTCCCAAAATCTCCAGCTACTACGCTAGTCTTAATTACCGCGACTAGCTTGTACCTTCAGTCGTCTCAACTCAACAAAGTAGTCAACGATGGCAGCAGCCATAGCAAGTATAGGTAGAGCAAATATCACTCCAAAAGCACCTTTGAGAGTAGCACCAATAATAATGGCAAGAATTATTGCCAAAGGATGAAAGCCCAAAGCGTTACCCATTACTTTAGGAGCAATAAAATTGTCACGAATGAATTGACTATAAATCAAATAAATAGCAAGTACCAGAAATGCCTTTGAAGCTCCACTAGTAAAAAATATAATACTGATACAAGGGACAATTGCAGCCCAAGTTCCAATCACTGGAATAATTTCAAGCATTTGTGCAAACGCAAATAACAACGCATAAGGCACACCTAGTATTAAATAAGTAACCAACATGACAAGAGATGTCAGTGAAGCAATTTCAAATTGTCCTACAATATAAGCATGTAAAGAAATGTCTATCTTTGCTTTTATATAACCCATATGCGTTTTAATCTTGTCTGAAAACGGCACTAAGAACAGCTTCCAGGCTCTATCACCATCAACCAACATATAGAAACTAAGTATTACAGTTAGTACAACATAGATAACGGCGGTTACTGAATTGAAAATCACACCACCTAAAGTGTCACCAAATCCAAGTATATTAAAGCTAGTCAAAAAAGTCATCAATTGACTAAGTAATTGATTCTTGTCAAAATACTCAAGCGGCAATTGAATTTGATAATTATTACTCAAAAAATTACTGATCTGCACAAGAAAACTATCCACATTACTAATCAAATTGGGCAAAGCTATTTTCAATGCTTTAACTTGCAAGGCAATAACCGGGGTGATTTTATAAACCAAGAGAGAAATCAATGCCACAAAAGCAAGAAAAATGAGTCCCACAGATATTGCCCTGAAACGAATAAATCTCGTCATAAAAGCAACCGGGCTTGCCAATAGATAACTCAATAAGACGGCAGTAGCAAAAGCCATTACAATTTCGTGCAACGGAGCAGTAAATTTAATAAAAACGTATCCTAATATTAGAGACAATAGTATCAAGACAAGTTGATAAACTTTGATCTTCAATGAAATTAGGGATTTTTTCTCATCCATCATCTGCAGTCTTCCCGTGTAAGTTCCATTTATCTTTACTAACGGAACTAGTG
This sequence comes from Candidatus Melainabacteria bacterium, assembly GCA_018695135.1. Taxonomy (GTDB): domain Bacteria; phylum Cyanobacteriota; class Vampirovibrionia; order LMEP-6097; family LMEP-6097; genus JABHOV01. Next base: position 4,768 of record JABHOV010000018.1, read on the forward strand.
CTTTGCACCGTTCCGACCTTTTTTTTTCGACATCACTAGCAAAACTTCGTTTTGCAGGATGTCTAATATATTCTACTTTATAAAAGCAAAATAGGCAAAATTCGGCAGATTCGCAACAATTCACAAGCTGACGTAAAAAGGCACTTGCAAGTTCCTGGCTTTCATATATAATGAGAGGGAAAGCTTGAGTATATTATCCAGATGCCAAAAATAGCAATCAAACAGAATAAAAAAGGAACCTTCTTAGACCTATCGGCACAAGACCTAAGAGCCGCTGATTTCTTAGATAGCCTTAGTGCTTTCACTCAAGACTCTTCGGCATTTTTATCTGGTTCTTCTGTTTCACTAATACTACCTAATGATGTAGATGTTAATCAAATCGGTGGTGACTCTAGATCAATTATTAGCGAGGTGAAATCCAAGCTCAACCAAAACAATATTTCTATCAAGTCCATTAGCAACGGTAACAACGAAACATTTGAAAACAACAAAGCCAATGATGCTTTCAAGATGCAAGAAGAAGTAGTCGAAGAGAAAACAGAAAAAGAAATCGTTGACACCAGCACTCTTCCAGAGACTTTGTATGTAGAAGCAAATTTGAGATCAGGACAACTGATTAGATATCCAGGTAATGTTTTTGTGATGGGTGATGTTAATCCATCAGCAGAAATAGTTGCAGCTGGCGATATCATTATTTGGGGCACACTTCGAGGCATTGCCCACGCAGGTGCTGACGGTGATACCGAAGCCAAAATTGTTGCAATGAAAATTGAAGCAGGTCAACTAAGAATTGCCAACAAAATTATTGAAATAAAAAAACAAAGCAACAATAAAAAATCAGCTCTCAGTATTCTCACCGGAAATAAAAAAGACGGCTCCATGAAACCAGAGCTTGTCAGAATCAAAAACGATGAAATAATTATACGGAGTTATTTTAGTTAACTAAAGGAAGCATAAATCATGTCAACAGGAAAAGTCATAGTTATAACATCAGGCAAAGGAGGGGTTGGTAAAACCACCACCACAGCCAATATAGGAGCGGCACTTGCCGATATGGGCAAGAGCGTTTGTGTTCTTGACATGGATATCGGGCTGCGCAACCTAGATATTCTAATGGGGCTAGAAAATAGGGTTGTCTACAACTTAGTTGACGTAGTCGAAGGATCTTGCAAAATCAAGCAAGCTTTGGTCAAAGACAAAAAACTGCCTAATCTATGCTTACTTGCGGCCGCGCAAACTCGCGACAAAACAGCAGTAAACGAAGAGCAAATTAAAGCTCTTATCGAAGACCTGAGACTGTTGTTTGACTTTATTTTAGTAGACTGTCCAGCTGGTATTGAATCTGGTTTCCAAAACAGTATTGCAGGTGCCGACATTGCCCTTATCGTAGTAACACCAGAAATGTCTTCAGTACGTGATGCTGACCGTATCGTAGGATTACTCGAAGCAAGAAGAGATCAATTTGAAGGAATCAATTTGATTATCAATAGAGTTAGACCTGGTTTGATGGAAACAAACCAAATGATGACAGTTGAAGATATTCAAGAAATTCTTTCTGTTGATTTAATTGGTGTCGTACCGGATGACGAGGATATCGTCATTTCAACAAATAAAGGTGAGCCACTAGTTCTAACTAGTAACAAAAATGCAGGACAAGCATACAAAAACATTGCATCAAGATTATTAGGTGAAGATGTTCCGTTTATGAACCTCAGCAAAGGCTTAGGTTTAATGAGTAAAATAAAGGCGATATTTAGATAATGAAAAACATAATACAGTGGTTGTTTGGCATCAAGGATACAGGTAGTAGAGAATCGGCTACCAATCGTATGAAATTAATGGTTATACATGACCGTTTTCAAATGCCTCCAGCAATAGTTGAACAAATGAAGCTAGAACTGATAGCAGTTGCCTCAAAATACTTTGCAATTGATCCAGGCTCAGCCGAGTGTGTGATAAAATCTCAAGGCAATAGAAGGGCATTTATCTCCGCGATAGTGCCATTACTCAAAAGAGGTATCCCAGGGAATGAAGATCAAGGAAAGTCCAACAAACGTAGCAAACGAAATTCAAAGAAACAAGCAGCAACAGTCTGAAGATCTTGCACTAAAGCAAATCAACGAACTATACAAGCTATCAATTCCAGAATTGATTTTTAAAGCACAATTAGTGCATAGAGAATTTCATAACCCTAACGAAATACAGTTTTGTACTCTTAGTAGTATCAAAACTGGCGCCTGTCCAGAGGATTGTAGCTACTGCTCGCAATCTGCAAGGCACAATACCGACCTGGAAGTTGAGCCATTACAAGAAGTTAGTAAAATCCTGGAAGAAGCCAAAGAAGCTAAAGCACAAGGATCAACTAGATTCTGTATGGGAGCAGCTTGGAGATCAATTCCAGAAGGCAAACAGTTTGACTCGGTACTTCATCTTGTACGAGAAGTTAAAGCCATGAACATGGAACCTTGTGTAACACTTGGGATGCTAAATCAAGAACAAGCCAATCAATTAAAAGAAGCGGGTTTACATAGTTACAATCACAACATCGATACCTCAAGAGATAACTACGCCAATATCATTAGCACCAGAACTTTTGAAGATAGATTAAACACAATTGATGCAGTACAAAATGCTGGAATTAATGTTTGTTCTGGTGGCATACTTGGTATCGGTGAAAACATCGAAGATCGTAAGTCAATGCTAGCAACTCTTGCCAGCCTCAGTCCGCAACCAAGCTCAGTGCCAATCAACGTCCTAGTACCGATTGCAGGCACTCCGCTTGAAGCAGCTGAGCCCATAGACAATATGGACCTCGTGCGAATGGTAGCAATTGCAAGAATAATGATTCCACAATCCAAGGTCAGGCTGTCAGCTGGAAGACACAATATGACCGACGAGCTGCAAACTCTTTGTTTTATAGCTGGCGCCAATAGTATTCACACCGGCGATAAATTATTAACAACTCCTCTAGCTGGTGGATCAAAAGACCATCAATTAATAGAGAAGCTTGGTATGAGTGTTGCTAAGTAAGCTTGCGCTTTTGCGCAAGCTTGTTTCAAGTCCCAACAGAACATGTTAGAATCTGTTTCAGGAGGTCATTATCATGACTATACAAGAAACCCTAATGCTGTTATTTCTGTGTGCTTTCTTTGTTTTGGGCTTGCTGTGGGCAGTTTATCCACTTGATGATGCTAAATTAATAGAAAAAATAGAAAAAGGTGAATACCGTGGAAAGATTAGTAAATGAATCTACTAAATATATGGCTAGAGCTTTAATGCTTGAGGGATTTGCATTAATGACACCGTTTTGCATTAATGCCTTAAATATACTAGTCAATCATGATCAACTACCAAACTTTGATTTAAGACTCATCGTTAAGTTGAGTCCTGGGATCTTCGGATTTATGATGGTAAAATCTGGCTACAGAGAATTAAGATCCGAAGAACTTAGACAATATGCCAAATAAAAATTCTAAACTAGTTGTAATCTGCGGCGGTTTTTCTCAAGAAAGAGAAGTAAGCTTGCGCTCTGGCAAAAATGTTTATCAAGCCTTATTGAGACTAGGATATAAGAATACCGAGTTATTTAGTTTAGATTCAATGGCAGGTCTTGAAGACTTAGTGAAGCAAAATATAGACCTTGCTATTTTAATGACCCATGGCAAATTTGGTGAAGACGGTCAACTGCAGGCTATTCTAGACAAGGCAGAGATTAAATACACTGGCTCGCCAGCAGAAGCAAGTGCCAACTGCATGGACAAGGTCAAAACCAAAACAATTCTTCAAGCTAATAATTTACCAATACTTGAGACTTATTCTGCTACAGAAATAGTCTCAGGACAAACTCAAGTCACAGGTCCATTAATACTTAAAGAGATCTATGGCGGCTCTAGTCTTGGAGTCGAGAGATTCGATAATCAAGAAGAGCTAATCAAAGCTAATCAGTCAAAGGATTTAAGCAACTACTTCGTTGAAAAATTCATTACAGGTATTGAGCTAACAGCAAGTATCATTAGGCAACATGACCAGCTAGTTTGCTTACCACTACTTGAACTAAGATCCCAAAATCAGTTTTATGATTATCAAGCAAAATACACTGAAGGCATGACCGAGTTTATTATTCCAGCTGAAATTCCAGCTAAACTAACAGAGCAAATTAAAGCTACAGCATTGCAAGCATACCAAGCACTCAACTGCCAAGGTCCAGCTCGTGTTGATTTCATTATCGATAATGAGAAGCCATATATTTTAGAACTAAATACTTTACCAGGAATGACCGGCACTAGCGATCTTCCAGCACAAGCCAAGGCTGCTGGGATTAGTTATGATGAGCTGATTGAGTTAGTTATTTCTGAGTAAATAAAATTAATCACTAGATTTGTCACGAAAGGTTCAAGAGCAAGGCTTGCGAGCCCGAAGGGGTTTATTCGAAGTTTATTAGCATAATTGTTCAGGGAAGATGGAAAACTCAAGTTGCTGTTAAAGAAACAGAGTCCCAGAAACGAGAACGCAGCTATTGGGACTTCCGTGATAAATCTACTTCTTAAAATTATACTCATCGCCTTTCACCAGGCGCATGATATTGGCTCTGTGTTTTACTAGCACAATATAGACAAAAGCAACAAGCCCAAAGGCAATTACTGGCAAGCTTTCACCAAAGATCCACAACCAAATTGGTACTAATGGCACAGCGACAATCGAGCCTAATGAAGAGTAACCAGATTTAAAGACAACTAAAGACCAAATGGCAACTGTAAATAAAGCAACAGCGGGATTCAATGCAAGTAAGACACCGAGTCCAGTTGCTGATGATTTACCACCACGAAAACCAATATAAATACTTTTACTATGGGCGAGTATCGGCAACATAGACAAAAGAAACAATAGCCATGGATTAGCACTCTCTAATAAATAATCCTTTGTATAAAAGATGGGCAAAAAACCCTTGAGTATATCAACAGTAAGGACCACTCCAGCCTGCCATTTGCCAACTAAGCGCAATACATTAGTTGCTCCGGTACTACCACTACCTTCCTCAGTGAGATTGATACCAAAAGCTTGTGCCATCCAATAACCGCTAGGGATAGCCGCGACAAAATAAGTAAGCGCAAATATAATTATTAACTCAATCATTTCTCTTCTAGTTTTAAAACTGCCAGATATAAGACTCTTGCTCTGGTATTTTTAGCATCTAGCTTTAGTGCTGTCTCAAATAAATCCTTGGCTTCACTATATCTCTCCTGTTGATCACGTTCTAGATCTTTTAAGATCTTCTCGCCGTATTCAACTCTAACTGTCGAATTATATTTTTGACTAGCATTGGATTTATGTGTATCTAATATAGAAATCGCTTCAGCATAATGCCCCTGGCTTGCAAAATCTTGTGCCAATGTCAAATCCTCAGAAAATAGACTACAAGCTGTCAAAGACAGAAGAATTAATGCTATGCAATTATATTTAATCAAAGTCATAGGTTAATATAATTATATATGATCTTTGTTGAAACACAGAAAAACAACAAAAGAAAAGCTAAACAGCCGCCGATAGCTGTTTATATTTGCATATTTATACTAATTAGCCTCTATGGTGCAATTGGTTTTGCTGCTTTTATTGCTCCCTATGATCCATTATCTCAAAACCCCACAGCAGGCTATGCTCAGCCGAGTCATATCTACTGGGACAAACAAGGTCCATATATCTATCCACAAAAATACAAACTCAATGAAATGAGTTTCAAAAAAGAAAGTCTTGAAATCAGAGATCAAGGCAAATATCATTTAAAGTTTTTCAAGAATAATAAACTAGTAAGCGTAGACCAACCAGCCTATTTTTATATTTTAGGCACAGATAGAATCGGTAGAGATTTATTCTCTCGATTAATCTATGGTGGTAGACCAAGTCTTACAATTGGTTTCATTGGTTTATTAATTGCCTTCCCCATCGGCATAATCTACGGTGGGATTTCAGGATTCTTTGGTGGCTGGATTGATAACTTGATGATGCGACTAGCTGAAGCTATCATGTCATTTCCGAGTTTTTATTTATTGATTATTCTTTCGGCTATATTACCAGCGAGCTTGAGTAACTTCCAGCGCTTTGCCATGATCACTTTGATACTTTCGTTTATTTCCTGGGCAAGTTTAGCGAGAATAATTCGCGGTCAAATACTTTCACTTAAAGAGAAAGAATTTATTGAAGCAGCTAGATCAATCGGCCAAAACTACTTAGTCATTATCACCAAACACTTGATCCCGCACACTGCGAGTTTTTTGATTATTGCTATAACCCTTTCGATACCAAGCTTCATCATAGGCGAGTCAGCACTAAGCTTCCTTGGCCTTGGCATCAATCAACCTGACCCAAGCTGGGGCAATATCTTAGCTGAAGGCAAAGACCTAAGTAATATACTTACAAGACCATGGTTAATCTGGTCACCGTCCTTGCTGATCTTTGGGGCTGTCTTCTCGTTTAATATCCTGGGGGATTATTTAAGGGATAGGCTGGATCCGAAGTTGTCGCAGTAGATGAAGCTTTGCCGGCAGGCTTTAAAGCAAGACAGATTTCTGTCCAGTAATATCCCTCAACAAAGTCTCATGAGCTCCATTCTGTTTCATATGCTTGAGGAAGCTATTACGCAAGATAGATGGTGAGACTCTCGTTTTGAGTCCAGCTGCCTTGGCTGCTTCTCTAATCAAACGAAAGACTTCACGCTCAGAAACTGCTTTGCCAATACGATTCAAAAAGAGTTTGGACTCAGTCTGCAAGTTTTCATTTTGAATTTGTTCTTTGATATATTCAGCGAGTAATTGATTAAACGGAATTACTCTTTCTTTTGAGCGAGTAGATCTTGGAATAGTAATTAATTGATTCTCTACATCAAGGTCAGCAATTGTAAGTTGTGTAAGTTCACCAACTCTAATTCCTGTTGCGTAAATAAGCTCAAGTAGCATTTTTGTTTTCAGAGCATGCTCAGGAAAATCCAACAGCATGATTATCTCTTCTTCAGTTAAAGTACTAGGCGCTTTGTTGCGGAATTGAGGAGCACGATTGATTTGTGTAAAAGGATCTCTTGAAACCAAATTCTTCTCTCTCATCCATATCCAAAAGCCATGAATCGCTGTTAGTTTGCGGTTGACTGTTGCAGCACTACGTCCTTCATCTTCAATTTGTTTGGCAAATTTGTTTAAAATCTCAGCACTAAGCTCGCGAAGGTCAAAACTCTCAGTGTATTTGACAATACAGAATGACTCAAAATCCAGTAGGTCTCTTTTATATAGACGTAAAGAATTAAAACTCAGTATATTATTAGCATCCAAGTGATCAAGATACTCTGCTATGTAATTAAGTCCTTCAGTCATTGGTTTTCCTGTCTCAGTCATTTTTATCATCACTAACGAAACTAGTGCTTTGCACCGTTTCGACCTTTTATGTCGATATCATTAGCACAACTTTGTTTTACAAAGTGTCTAAATGATAGCAAAGACTAAGCATAATTTAAGCTCAAAAATAGCAATAATGCACTAGAATTTAACTATGGGCATAGTTGCAATTATTCCAGCAGGTGGCATCGGCAAAAGAATGAAAAGCCAAAAACCTAAACAGTTTTTGACACTCAATGACGAACCGATAATCCTAATAACCATAAGAGCTTTAGCTGAAACAGGCTTAGTGTCCAAGATCATCATTCCAACGATAGATCTTGTCTACACCAAAAAAATTATCAAAATGGCACATGCAGATCTAGATATACATGTTTGCAAAGGTGGCAAAACTAGGCAAGAAAGTATCCACAACGGCTTAGATTACATCAAAGAAACCGATTGGAAACCTGAATATATATTAATACATGATGCAGTAAGAGCGCTTGTAAGGAAACGCACTATTGAAAGGGTCATCGCCAAAGCCAAAGAAACTGGAGCAGCAATTGTTGCAAGACCAATAACAGACACAATCAAACTAGCTTATAAAGACGGTGATAATGATCTAATCAAAAAAAATGTTTCACGAGATCACATGTGGTCAACACAAACTCCTCAAGTCTTCAAGGCTGATTTATTAATTGAGGCTTATAACAAAGCAAGGCAAGATCATTTTACTGGAACAGATTCAGCAAGCCTTGTAGAAAGACTCAATCATCCAATTTGCCTAATAGAGGGTTACCCAAGCAATATCAAAATCACCAATCCTGAAGATCTTGACTTAGCAAAGCTCTATTTAGATAGTCGCAAGGATTAAGCCTTTACAAGAGACTTCATGATTTCTTGAATTTGTCTCACCAACGGGTTTTTTGCAACTTTATCAAGTGCTCCCGCTTTATCTATTTTTATTTTCGTGATATTTGGTTCAACTGTTGCAGCAACATTATTTTCTTGCAAAAGAAGAGTCCAAGAATTAGCACTCTCATGATAAGTGATAGACAAAAGATATTCGATTCGCTTACCAGATAAATTCCTTGAATAACGTAACTCATTGGGCTTGCAGTTTCTCGTATTCACTCCACTTGGGTTTTTTGTAGAATCTTTAATCAAACTATGTAGCTTGTTATCACCTATGAATTTCAATTTAGCAAAGGAATACTCTTCACCAGCTACTGCTGATGGTGATCGTTTTTCACCAACAACCAACTTCAGCATCTCCCGAATAGCTGTAGAAAAGGAATTACGACTTTCCAATTCAGGCTTTGTAGGGATACTAGAACACGAGCAGTCGATCTCAGCTCCAGAAGGTATTTTTATAGCAATTTCACCAGTCACAGTCCTAGACAGCTTTGCATTAAGCACTCGCACTTGCCATTCTCGAGCATCTTGAGTAACAAAACTTGCTACTCCCTCTTCATCGGCAATCCTTGTCACTTCAGGTTGTTCATTGATCAAAGGTGATATCAATGCTTTATTAGCAGGAGCAGTCTTGAATAGAATTGGAGCTTTTCTGATTTCACTTGGTCTAACAGAAACAGCCATAATACTTAGAGCTCAACCCAAAAGATCGGGTCCAAACCAGGAATGGCAGCACCATCAATAATTTGCCCAATTTGAGATCTCACTTTGTCCTTAAAAACTTCTTGCATGACATTAGCGTCTGGCTGACAAGCACGTTCATCAAACTCACCAGTCCACGCACCGTCATTAACACCTTCTGCTCCAAGATTACGCGCAGCTATGTGGGCTGCATGATTAACAACACCTTCAACAAAAGTAATTTCACCATTGGGTCTTAAAACAGCTGCACCGTTTTCACCCTTATGACTAATAATCCAACTAACAGAACTATCGTCGAATCTTTCAACGGAGTTAAGGTACTTACTTTCACCCTTTGGTCCAAGATGCGCTATTTGTCGATAGTTACCAAATTTGTCGATAAATGATTCATTGATAACCAAAGGCTCTGACTCACTAAAACTACAATGCTTAATTCCAAGTATATGATTCTGATCAGTGTATTGAATCACTTGTGCAAAGATCGTCTTACGTGTCTTAGTAGCAGGAAACGCAATAATAACTTGATTGGCTTTTTCCATTTTTTTTACCCAAACAGAAAAATCTCTCTTGTCTGGTCTTGGGATATTCAACATTTGATTAAATGCAAACTCACTTAAATGTGAAAACTGCGACTTTATTTTGTCTAGTCTTTGTTTAGTCAAAGAACAAACATGTTCTTCAAAATTAGATGCCTTAATATCTTTGAGGTTAGCCAAGCTTTGATATGGTGCCATAGTCCTTGAAGGAATCAACTCCATAGAAGCAATAAAGGACTCAGACAATTCAAAACCATCCTCATCATAAGGAACTACGGTATTGTGTTGTGGATGCACACCTGCACGCTCATCATCACTTGGCATGGAGATATTCACAGCAGAAGCTTGACCAGGTCTTGCCATTAAGATCATTTGCTTTAAATTATCAGGATCCAACCTGGCAGGCTTTTTACTACTATTTTTATAGGCGTAATGTCCACCAACATAAACATATTTATGACGAAGATCTACTTCATCAACAACTGGTTTTTCTTTTGGTTTTTGCTCTTCGGCAGACATCTATTCATTATGGCATAAGGACTTCTTATTGGATGCGAAAAGGGTTGCGCTCACTTTGTTCGCTGGTTGCGGCTCTTCGAGCCTGGTTGCGCTTCGCTGCCTCTTGTATTATATATAATTACCTGGTGCTGTAATTCATAAATCAGTTTATTTATCTAAGTTCTCTTATGTTTTAACGAAGAACCAGAGACTTAGCAACAAGAGGCAGCGTAGCGCAACCAGCGAACAAAGTGAGCGCAACCATCCATTAAGACTGCTACAGCAGTCTTAATGGATCAAAAATAGGTTCCGGACCAGGAATACACGCCCCATCAACAATCTGATAAACCTGCTTCCTTACAGCCTCTTTGTATTCTGTTCTAACTATATATTTATCTTCAGTCTCAGCGAGACAAGCATCAGCTGAATAATTACCAGTCCAAGCAAGTGTCTTTGCATTAATTCCCTCAGCACCTAAATTACGAGCAGAAAACTCTGCCATCGTTTTATCACCATCTTCAAGTAAAATCACATGTCCATTCTCGCGCAATATTGCAGCGCCATTTAATTTCTGTCCATCTTTAAAATCAGAACTAGTCCAAATTATAGTACCGTCATCAAGTCTCTCTAAAGAATTCTGAAAAGCATTTGACTCAGAACCGGTAACACCAACATGTGCAATATTGCGCAGGTTACCAAACTTGTCAAAACAACTTTGATTAGCAACCAATGGTAAACCAGCTTCAAAAACAACATGTCTGAGGTCAACTATTTTCAGATCACTATCGTATCTTACTGTTTGAATGTATTGAATCAACTGCAGTCGAGGATTGATATAGGCGATATCAATATCGCAATTGACTGGTATTTCCTTGTCTCTATAATTAACAAACTCAGTATGTCCCTCTGGTACTTTTAACCAAACATCAAAGTCTCGCTTAGCTTCATCTACCAGGCACATCATATCCCTAAAACATCGATGACTGAGATTTGCAAATTGATGTGCAACTCTATCTATATGCTTGCGAGTCAAACAGGCAACTTTGGGGATATAACCATTTTCTTCTAAGCAAAGGTAGGTGTGAATATTTTGGTAATCATCTAAAGTCAAAGATGGGATAGTTTCAAAATTACTACGGTAAGAGCCTGGACTATTATGCTGCGGGTGAGCTCCGATCCGAAGGTCAGCAGGCGGTAATCTCATTTCAACAGAACGAGCCTGTCCTGGATTTGTAAAGATTACGTGTTCATTTTCTTCATCCGCTTCAGTTCTTTCTTTATTTGGTCTTGCTCGTTGTTTAGAAAAATAATTAAAACTATGGCTTACAGGCACAACATCTACAGGTGCAGCATCAAGTATTGCTTGAGCTACATCGATTGACTTATCAATTTCAGAAATATTTACTGCCATAGTCCTATGGCTCTATTTAAGCGATTCTCGGTTAAGCCTAGGTTAAGGCTGTCAATTCCTGTTCAAATAGTGATTTTTGGTTGAAACAATCCTCTAATAAAGCCCTAGTTTCCTCGACTTTATCAGCGGCAGCGTTTTTTACAAAGTTGTCAGAACCAAGGCGTTTCTCAAGAACATTGATATCTGTTTTGAGTTTATCGATCTTTTTTTCGATATTGACTTTGAGTTTAGTCAAATCCACTAAACCAGCAAGAGGCACCATTAATTGAGTTTCACCAAGTAAATTAATTGAAGCAGGTTTTGCAACTTCCGTTTCCGTAAATTCAACAGACTCAGTCTTAGCAATATTGTTGATAAAGCTAATAGAATTTTGAATTGCATTTCGTTCAAACTCAGAAGAGGTCTTCACAAAGAGCTTGATAGGGCTAGACCAAGAGACACCTAGTGATTGTCTAATATTACGTAAGCTGCTAATAACCTGAATCACAAAAGTCATTTGTTTTGCAGCATCTGCCTTATCTTTTAATTGAGACTGTTTGCCTGGATAAATTGCAAAGGAAATTGATGCTTGATATTTAGCATCCAAACTTGAATCAAGTATCGAATTATCAATCTGGTCAAAACTAATCTCTGAGCGCAAGTGTTGCCAAAGGTCTTCTGTAATAAACGGCATGATTGGATGCAGGGCACGCAGGCAAGTCTCTAGAATATGAAACAAAATTTGTTTAGTAGTTGCTGTTAGTTCAGTATCAGACTTAGAAAGCTCGATATACCAATCACAGAAATCAAACCAAAGAAAACTATATAAGGATTTTTGAATCAAAGCAAAATCATAATTCCCAAAAGCTGTTTCAAGCTCTTCAAGCAAATTAGCAAACTTGTCAGTGATCCAAGTATCAGCAGCATTGAAACTATTCAAGTCCAAACTCTCTATTGGTTGAGCCTTGAAGTCATCACCCAATTGCATCAACACATATCTAGTTGCATTGAATAATTTATTTGCAAATTTGCGATATTGATCAACCTGATCAGAAGACCAGCCTTCTATCTTATCCTTGCGACCAGGAAATTTAACATCTTGCTGTCCGTGTACACCAACACTGGCATACCACATACGACTAGCGTCAGCACCGTATTTCTCAATCAATTCAAGTGGGTCAATTGCGTTGCCCTTAGATTTGCTCATGCGCTTACCATCGGGGGTTTGCACAACTGGATGAATTAAAATATCAGAAAATGGTTCTTTGTTTTCTAGATACTGACTAGAAAAAATCATTCTACTAACCCATAGGTTAATAATCTCTCTTGCTGTAGCAAGTACACTAGTCGGATAAAAATTCTCAAAGACTTTTTTGTCCCAGTCTGTTAGTTCAAGCGAACCGTTGGCAGACTTGAGAGTTTCAAAAGGCCACAAGGCGCTGCTGAACCAGGTGTCCAGAACATCTGGATCTTGTCGATGATTAGCGTCACGCGGCTCTTCAGCAGCATAAGTTTGCTCTTCACCATTCTCGTCATCATAGTAATAAACCGGAATCTGATGTCCCCACCAAATCTGCCTACTAATACACCAATCTTGAATATTCTCAAGCCAAACCTTAAAAGTAGTGGCATAACGCTCAGGTACAAACCGTGATTGTCCGCTCGCTTCTGTTTCAAGAGCCGTCTTAGCAAGCTCTTTCATAGAGACATACCATTGATCACTCAAATAGGGTTCTATTTCTGTAGCGCATCTATCATGAAGATCTTTTTCTTGATCATATTCAGAGACCTCTACTAAAGCGCCGCTTGCTTCAAGTTTCTCGACGATTAAATCTCTTGCTTTATACCTGTCAAGCCCTCGCAAATAATCAGGCACCAAGTCTGAATCAGACATCGCTGCCTTCTCTGTCATAATCACAGGTCTTGCAAGATTGTGTCTTTGAGCAATATCAAAGTCATTAGCGTCATGAGCAGGAGTTACCTTCATTGCACCAGAACCAAAATCTGTTTTAACATGCTCATCTAATAAAACCGGAATCTCAATTCCAGTAAAAGGAATCAAGGCTTTGATTGAATCAGGATCTGTTTTTAACGCATTAATAAGCTCGCTATATCTTTCATCACTAGGATTGATGGCAATTGCAGTATCACCAAACATTGTCTCAGGACGGGTTGTAGACACAGTGAGACTGGCTTGACTGTCTTTAATCTGATATTTAATATCATAGAGTTGTTTATTACAAGCTTGTTTATCAAGCTCAAGGTCAGAAAGTGAAGTCAGACACTTCGGGCACCAATTAACAATGCGCTTGCCACGATAAATCTTGCCATCATTAAAGTACTTAATAAAAGTCTTCTTCACTGCATCAGCATAATGATCATCCATAGTGTAACGAACACGGCTATAATCAGGACTAAAACCAAGCAATTTCATTTGCTCAATAATTCGATTGCCATAATCCTCTTTCCAAGCTTTGGTTCTTTCGATAAAAGCTTCACGCCCAATATCTTCCTTGCGCTTGTGTTCAGTTTTCTTGAGATCTTTTTCTACTACAATTTGAGTTCCGATACCAGCATGATCAGTTCCAATTTGCCAAAGCACATCTTTGGATTTCATTCGATTGTAACGAATCAAAATATCCTGGATGGTGCCACTTAAAGCGTGCCCCATATGCAGTTCACCTGTGACATTGGGCGGAGGCAAAGCAATACTGAATTTGCCGCGATTTTCATTGATTTGACAGGCAAATAACTCATTAGAGAGCCAGTTCTCTATCCATTTAGTTTCAACTTCTTTATGTGAGTATTGTGTTGCTTCTGACATATATAGCTAAAGTCGCCTCATTTTCCTTGAGATCACTAGCAAAACTTTGGTTTACCGGATCTTAGTAATGATTATATAGTAAAATTGCTCTGGAATGACCAAAACAACAGAAAAAGACAATACTGATTTAGAAAATCGCTACAAGGACACAATTGATCTTCCAGAAACCAGCTTTCCGATGAGAGGTAATGGACCAGTTCGCGAACCAGAGTTTCATGAAATCTGGAAACAAAAAAACACTTATCAAAGAGGACTTGAATTAAGAGAAGCTGAGGGAGCTGCTAGTTTTGTGCTTCATGACGGACCACCTTATTTAAGTTCTGAAAAAATCCACATCGGTACAGCACTCAATAAAATCCTTAAAGACATTGTAATTAAATACAAATCCCAAAGAGGCTTCAGAGCTCCCTATATTCCAGGCTACGACAGTCATGGCTTACCAATAGAAAACGCAGTAGTCAAAGATATCAAAGGTGGCAGAAAATCAGTCAGCGTCGCAGAGCTAAGAGATAAATGCAAAGACTTTGCACTTAAAAACCTCAAAGGACAAGAAGCCAAATTCAAGAGGCTAGGAGTTCTTGGTGACTGGGACAATCCCTATATCACTTTAGATCCCAAGTTCGAAGCTGAACAAATCAAACTCTTTGGTGAGATGGCTGACAAGGGCTATATTTATAGAGGACTTAAAACCGTCTATTGGAGCTATGGCGCTGAGACTGCACTTGCAGACGCTGAAGTTGAATACAATGAGAATCATGTTTCTAGTGCAATCTATGTTGCTTTTCCTATAACCACAATTCCAAGTGGTTTTGCTCACGCCAAAGAACTTGAAGGCGCGCAAGTTGTCATTTGGACAACAACTCCTTGGACCATCCCTGGCAATATGGCAATTTGTTTAAATGAAAGCATTGAGTACATCATCGCTAGTGACAACAGTAATAAAATACTGGTCGCCAAAGACTTACTTGAACAAGTCAATAACGAAACAGAAAAAGAATTTAAGGCAATTACAGAAGCCTTCACTGGTAAAGAGCTCAATGGCTTGATTTGCAAACATCCTTTATTTGATAGACCAAGTCCAATTATTTTTGGTGAGCATGTAACTGTAGACGCTGGTACCGGCTGCGTGCATACTGCTCCAGGACACGGACAAGAGGATTTTGCAGTTGGTAAACAATTTGAGCTTGAGATTCTTTGTCCCGTTGACGGTAGAGGGGTTTATACCAGCGAAGCTTTAAGTTATAGCTTCAAAGACCCAAGCATCCTTGAAAACTTCACAGCAAAGAATTCAAGCCTCAAAGCCAAATTGGAGAATAGAGCTAATGACGCAGCAGCTGGAGCTTTGCAGGTAGATTTAGAGGGATTTCATGTAATCAAGCAGGGCAACGATCTATTAATTTCAATGCTCGAAGACTCAGGCGCTTTACTTGGACTCAAAAAAATCACCCACAGCTATCCATATTGCTGGAGATCAAAGACTCCACTACTTTATAGAGCAACTGAACAATGGTTTGCTAGCGTAGATGACTTTAGAGAGCTTGCACTTAGCGAGATAGACAAGGTCAAGTGGATTCCAGAACGTGGCCGTAATCGCATTTATACCATGGTCAAAGATCGCGGTGACTGGTGCATTTCTCGTCAAAGAACCTGGGGAGTACCAATTCCTGCAATCTATGACATGGAGGATATGAACGAACAAGGTAATCCCAACGCTATCCTTGAGCCAGAACTAATCGAACACGTCGCTAAGATCTTTGCTGCAGAAGGCAGCACAGCTTGGTATACCAAAGATATCAAAGATCTTTTACCTGCTTCGTTTATCGAAAAACACAATGCACAAGGTTCTGACCTGAATACAAGATTTAGAATAGAAACCGACACCATGGATGTTTGGTTTGATTCAGGCTCAACTCACCGCACTGTAGTTGCAGCAAGAGCCAAAGAGTTTGGTGCAAGCTTGCCGGTTGATCTTTACCTTGAAGGTTCTGACCAACACAGAGGTTGGTTTCAATCCAGCTTACTGACTTCAGTTGCCACCAATGGCTTTGCACCTTACAAGTCTGTTCTGACACATGGTTTTGTGGTAGATCAACATGGTCACAAGATGTCCAAGTCACAAGGCAACGTTGTTGATCCTGAAGAAGTAATCAAACAATATGGAGCTGATATTCTCAGACTCTGGGTTGCAAGTGTGGATTATTCTGTAGAAATCAAAATTGGAAGCAATGTCTTTAAACAACTCTCAGATATTTATCGCAACTTCCGCAACAGCTCTCGCTATATGCTCGGCAACTTACACGACTTTGATCCAAGTAAAGATGCAGTAGCTTATGACCAGCTCTGGAGCCTTGACAAGTTAGTTTTGCATAGACTTCAGTCATTAACTGAAAAACTCACAGAAGCCTTTGATAATTATCAATTCTTCAAGTACTATCAATTGATTCAAAATTTTTGCTCCGTTGATTTATCTGCTTTCTATTTTGATATCATCAAAGATAGACTTTATACTCACGGCACTAACTCTAGTTCAAGACGCTCAGCCCAAACAGTTATCTATCAGTTACTTTCAGCGATTAATAGATTCTTGGTACCCGTCTTACCTCACCTGGCTGAAGATATTTATAGTCACAGTCCTGAGCAAATCAAAGCGAGTTATTTAGGAACTGAGTTTTTTGTTAAAGGCGCAAGTGAAAAAGATGCCAGTATTTTACTAAGTAACTGGCCTGCTGTTAATCAGGAATATCTCGACAATGAGCTTGCCACTAACTGGGATAAAATCCTTGAAATTAGAGAACTAGCAAACAAAGAAATTGAAAACCTAAGAGCAGAGAAGATCGTCGGCAAATCGCTTGAAGCAAGCCTCAAAATCGAAGCGCCAAAAGATAAACTCAATTTGCTCAAGTCTGTTGAAACAGAACTCAAATCAGTATTGATTATTTCAGAACTGGAATTGACTGAAGCGCCTGAGCTCAAGATCAGCGCTAGCAAGTTTGAAGGCGTCAAATGTGTACGTTGCTGGAAATACTTTAAAGAGGTCAAGGAAGGTATTTGTGAAGTTTGCGAAAGCGCAATACACAATGTATCGTCCAGCAGCTAAAAATTAAAAAATCCTGTCAAAAGCATTCTATTACATATTTACATGCTAAAAATATAATAGACATCCTGCAAAACCCCGTTTTGCTAGTGATGTCGACACAAAAAAGGTCGGAACGGTGCGGCGCACTAGTTCCGTTAGTAAAGATAAAGGGAACTTTCGCAGGAACTCTAAATAGTTCTTTATATTAAAGAGCTAGTTCTGGGCTGAAAGCTGAATGCTCACACTCAATCGAGCATTGAGCCTTGAGCCCCGGACTTTAAAACAATACGAGAGGAAATATCCTCCGAAGGAAATACGTAATGGCAACTACATCACAAGAGAGCTTTAAGCTCGATGATTTTCAAAAAGAATCAATTAAAGTAATCGGCGAAGGACATAGTGTAATTGTCTGTGCGCCAACTGGAGCTGGTAAAACAGTTATTGCCAAAGAAGCAATCAGACTAGCAATCGCAACAAACAAAAAAGTTTTTTATACAGCACCACTCAAAGCACTAATCAACCAAAAGTACGCAGAATTCTGTGACGAGTTTGGCGCTGACAAAGTTGGTATCATCACTGGTGACACTAATAAAAACCGTGACTCGCAAATCATCGTGATGACCACTGAGATTTACCGTAATATGCTCTACGGCACTACTTTCGGTTCTATCGATCCTTTCTTGGAAGATCTTCAGTACTTAATTTTTGATGAGTTTCATTATATCAATGACCCATCACGAGGAACTGTTTGGGAGGAGTCTGTAATTTACTCACCAAAGAAAGTACAAATAGTAGCTCTCTCTGCAACGATCAATAATCCTGAAGAATTAATCAACTGGATACAAGAAATCCATGGCGAATGTAAATTAGTACAAACCGATTTTCGCCCAGTACCGCTTCACCACTTCTATTTCAAAGATGAGCAAATGTTTCCATTACTTACGACTAATGGCAAACTCAATCCCAAACTTAAAGAACGTAGCGACAATAGATTAGGCAAACGCAAAGGCAAATTTGGTAACAGAGACAATTCTGGCAACAACAACAAAACTTCTATCTCAAGCGTTGTTAGAGAACTTAACGCTAGAGACATGCTTCCAGCTATCTACTTTGTCTTTAGTCGCAAGGGCTGTGACATGGCAGTAAAAGATTGCCGTGACATTAACTTATTAAACAAAGAAGAAGCAACAAAGCTAAACCAAGAAATTGATATAGCGATTGCACACAATGCGCATCTTGCTAATTTTAATCAATTAGATTTATTACGCAAGGGCATAGCCGCTCACCATGCCGGTATGCTTCCACAAATCAAAGCACTCATTGAGGATTTATTCTCTCAAGCTTTGGTCAAAGTAGTGTTTTCGACTGAGACTCTAGCTGCTGGAATCAATATGCCAGCCAAAGCAACTGTCATTAACAATATGAGCAAAGCAACTGACAAAGGCTTCCGTACTCTCAAAGCCTCTGAATTCATGCAAATGTCTGGCAGAGCGGGACGTAGGGGAATGGACGAAGCTGGTTATGTAGTCACTGTCAAAAACGGTAATTTTGATGCTAGTGAAGTTGCATTCTTAGTCAACTCCAAGGCTGAAGATATTGATAGTCATTTCAATGCTAGTTACGAGATGGTACTTAACTTACTTCAAGGACATAGTCATGATGAAGTCAAAGACTTAATCCAAAAAAGTTTTGGTCAATCATTAATCAATAAACATCTTGGCAGCGGTCAAGATGAACAAAAGAGACTTGAGGAAGCCATAATGGATCTTCAACATCCACTTTGTCCAGGCGAGATTGGCGATCTCAATTTCTACAGAGAGATGCACGGCAAATTAGATATAACAAGAACCCAGAAAAAACTACTCGAGAAGAAAATGGACCCAAGGGTTGATGAACTAGAGGATTCTCTTGAGATCTTGGCAATGGAAGTCAAAAGCTATCCATGCAATGGTTGTACTAAACAAAAGCCATGTTCAAAACAGATGGACAAAATCAAAAGATACAGAAAACAATCTAAAGTGATCGAGAGCAAAGTAGAAAGTGATAAAAATGAGCTGTGGTACGAATTCTCTAAAGTAATCAAACTACTTCAAGCAGAGGGTTACCTCGATGAGAAGCATCACGCTACAGAACGTGGTAGAAGTTGTGCGGCACTTCGCTCTGACAATTCTTACTTTATTACTGAATTACTTGAAAGTGATGTCTTCAAAGGACTAGAACCTAAGGACTTCCCTCATTTACTTTCATGCTTCGTTATTGGCGAAGGTAGAAATAGAGATAGATTACACGCTGACACATCAAAGATATTTTACAAAAAAGAAAAGAAAATACAAAATGTCTGCCGCAAGGTAGTCAACTCACAAAGGCATTTTGGGATTTACAAAAGTGTAACCGTAAATGCCAACCTCTCTGGTTTAATCCAACGTTGGGCTGAAGGTTGCGAGTGGGATGATCTAGTTGAAAACAGCGGTCTTGATGATGGTGATATTCTTCGTGGTATCAGACGTACTCTTGATATGACTAAACAAATCTCTAAATGTCCCAACATTAGCCAAGAAATTCAAAATCTTGCAAACGACTCTATTGCCCTTATTGAGCGTGATATTGTTTTAGATGCGTTTTAAGACTTAGTCTTCACGATCATACTCAAGACCGACAAATCATTTGGACTAACACCACCAACACGGCTCGCCTGCCCAATGCTTTGCGGTCGCACCTTGTCTAACTTGTCTCTTGCTTCAAGACTAATCAATTCACAAGCCTTAAAATCAAAACCCTCAGGTATCTTGATTTTCTCAAACTTTTTCATGTCTTCAATTTGCAGGCTTTGTCTTTCTATATAGCCATCATACTTGAGCATCGTATCAAGCTCATAGCCATAAGCAAGACCATCTACGTGAATGCCTTTTTCAGCGAGTCGTTTATGTTCTTTGTCCTCTTTGTCTACTAAAGCTGTTAAGTTAAGGTATTTGTAATCAAAATCTGCCCTGCGCAACAAGTCAGCCAATAAAATTTTGGCACCAGACTTATAACTAATCGGTTCGTGTTTTTGTTTTTCTAGATCTTTATTGACCTTGGTGACAGGCACTCTCACTGACTTTAGATATTGAAGCTCAGTTTCAATGCGTTTTTGTTTCGCTTGAAAACAATGCCATCTATAATCATTAACCAAACCAAGTTCTCTACCTATTGGAGTTAATCTGGTATCAGCATTGTCTTGTCTTAAGATCAATCGATACTCGCTTCTTGAAGTAAGCATACGATACGGATCATTAATTTCTTTAGTCACCAGATCATCGACCAAGGTGCCGATATAGCTTGAAGACCTGTCTAAAACAAATGGCTCTTTGTCATTAACAAAGTGAGCAGCATTAATTCCAGCAATCAAGCCTTGTGCAGCCGCTTCCTCATAACCGCTAGTTCCAAGAACCTGCCCAGCTACAAACAAGCCACTAATGATTTTGGACTCTAGATTATGTTTGAATTGAATAGCAGGAAAATAATCATACTCAACAGCGTAGGCTGGTCTGGTGATTACTGCGTTTTCAAGTCCGGGTAAACTATGAACTATCTGCCACTGAACTTCAATGGGCAAAGAAGTGCTGCAACCCTGTAAATAAATCTCATTACTAGACAGCGATTCCATTTCAAGAAAAAAATGATGCGAAGGGTTCTTGTCAAAACGTACAACCTTGTCTTCAATTGATGGACAATAACGCGGACCACTTGCTTGAACTAAACCAGAATACATCGGTGATTTTTCAAGGTTTGCCATGATGATCTCATGAGTCTTTTCATTGGTGCGAGTAATGTGACATGGATACTGCTGCCTGACCGGTCTATGCGGCAAGAAAGAAAACCACTCAAGCTGATTGTCACCAGGAGCCAGTTCTAAATTACTAAAATCAATTGTTGTTTTATCGATTCGTGGCGGCGTACCGGTTTTGAGGCGACCAGTTCTCAAACCAAGGTTTTGCAGTTTCGGTGAGAGTTCTAATGAGGGCTGCTCGCCTGCTCTTCCGGCAGATTCAAATTTGTCTCCGCTAAAAATTCTTCCTTCAAGGAAAGTACCAGCTGTAAGTACAACTGCTTTTGCCAAGATCTTTTCATCAAGCTTGGTGACAACTCCAATCGCTTTGTTGTTTTCAATAATCAATGACTGCGCTGAGGCTTGATAGATAGTCAGGTTCTCTGTTGCTTCAAGGTATTGTCTAACCCAAGTCGCATATTCTCTCTTATCAGACTGGGCCCTGAGAGCTCTTACGGCAGGTCCCTTGGATGAGTTGAGGGTTTTCATTTGCAGGTAAGTAGCGTCAGCCGCTAGCCCCATAATTCCACCAAGCGCGTCAATCTCTTTGACAAGATGTGATTTTGCCGGTCCACCAATAGCCGGATTACATGGCATTGAAGCAATTTGATCGATATTATTGGTAATAAGTAGGGTTTTGTGACCTAGTTTGGCTGCTGCATGCGCAGCTTCAGAGCCAGAATGCCCTCCACCAATCACAATAATGTCAAAACTACGTTCCATATCTTCGATTCAAAGGCAAATTGTATCACGAATAACAAAGAGATTTCTGTTATTTAACCAAAGCATAAACTGGGTTTGTTTCCTTGGTTACATGGCTACAACAAACCGAACATCAGGTGTATCAGGAGGATTTAATAATATTCCAAGCCTTGGTACTGGAACAGCTGCCACAAAGACTACTGGTAAAACGACTACTAGTAAAAAAACGACTAACACAAATGATGTCATTGCCAATAATTTTCTAAAAGCACCCAATTTTGGATTCCAAAACACTACAATTCCTGGACAAAGTGAATCAGCACGTAAGATAGGTGCACTTTTACAACAGGTTCCACTTCAACAACAAATAGGTAAAATGATCAGTGGCTTATTTGCAGAAGGCGGCAAAATGTTAGCAAGTGTGATGAAAGAGTCAAAGCCTAGTAAGAAAGATGAGAAACCTAAAGAAACCCAAGTTGCTCAAGCTGAGCCGCCTCCACTACCTCCAGTGGTAGAAACAGAAGATCCTACTGCTACTACTGAAACAACAACAGGTGCATAATTTCACAAACATAACCAAAACATAAACTAGTTTTGATTTACTAAGAATACCAATGTCAATAGGAAGTATATTTAACAGAATAGGCACAGCATTATTGGGAGCAGCAGCCCAAAAATCAACTCCTGGAATTGATAATTATTTTCAAGGCAGAAGAGCTCGTGGAGTAAGTCAAGATTCAACCACTCAAAACAACAACGCATTTACCGGCAGTAGAAGTCG
Organism: Candidatus Melainabacteria bacterium; assembly: GCA_018695135.1. GTDB lineage: Bacteria > Cyanobacteriota > Vampirovibrionia > LMEP-6097 > LMEP-6097 > JABHOV01. Next base: position 27,361 of record JABHOV010000018.1, read on the forward strand.
TCAAATAGCTCAGACACCTAGTCAAAGCGGCAGAAGCCGTCAAATAGCAAGTGCGCCAGGTATTAAAGGCAGACTTAGAGGTCAACGACCAAACTATGGTCCACAAAATCCAGTAGATCCATTTTTAGCTTTAATTTCACAAGCAAATAAAACAGGAGCCGTGAGTTAAGATGGAAGTCTCAAAAGCAGTACAAATAGATAGTGCAAAAGCAGTACATGGTGAAATAGTTGTATCTAATACTAAAACCAAAGCACCACCACCTATTAAGAACTCTGTGCCCAATAATCCAATGCAACTCGATATTACAAATTCCAAAATCGTAACAGCTTTAGCACGCAGCCTTCCTCAAACTCAAGGCATCAACCTCAACGGCATCCAAAACAAGATGCTCAAATTTGTCGACAACGTCATAAATACAAACAACAGCCCAGTATTCAACCTTCAGGCTTCAACCAACGCTTGGGCTCAACACGGCAGTGTCCTCCAATCTTAAAAATGGAGGTCCCGGGTATCGTCTTTTTTAATCTTCAAAACAAGATCATCAACAATATCAGTCAATTCTTCATCCATACTCAATCTCAAAATTAATCTTTTATATTTCCAGACAAGTCCTTATAGCTAAAAATGGAGGTCCCGGGTATCGTCTTTTTTAATCTTCGAGACAAGACCTGTAACAATATCAGTCAATTCAATATCCGTACTCAATCCCAATTTTAATTTTTTATATATTCGAGACAAAGTCTTATAGCTAGAATAACCAGCAATTTTTGCGATTACTTTATCTGCAACAGTTGTAAATTTCTTCATTAGATAGACTATAATTCTTTTTCTTTGATGTCCCTTCAAATTCAAAGAATCGAGCTTCTCTATAATCAACAAAAATCTATTCTTATTGTCAATCAATACTGGTATCTTTTGCTGATCTTTAATGCGAAAATAACTAGAATCAAATTGATAATTTAAAGCAAGATCAGCTTCATTACAAGAGACATAGTTATAAACATCTGTTTTATTCATCTTGTATTTTTCAAATAAATACGAGAATAGATCTTTGTTTAAAAAAGAATATCTTTGTTTACCATAGTAGTAATCATGGTAACTACTCCAAATATAATCCTGCGCTTCAATTTCTTTGTCTGGCTCAACTGGGTTCAAAGCAAAATATCTAAATAGGGTTGCAAAATAGTCCTCAGTATAAACATTCCTGTCATCATATCTATCTTGAAAGACATAGCCAACTCTTGAATATTTAATATTAAAATGTTTTGCATACTTACAAAGCACTCTCTGCATAATCTCTGGCATATTAGCTTCGTATGTTTGCAATAAAATATGATAATGATTCCCCATTAAACAAAATGCGTGCAGTACAAAATTATATGCGAAGCATAACTCCTCAAATATCTCCAGAAATTTCTCTCTGTCTTTATCATCATGAAAAACTGGTTGTTTCGCAACACCTCTATCAAAAACATGATAGATAGCACCTTGGTATAATTCTCTATTTTTTCTTGGCATACAAATTCAATACTTAATAACTAAATTTTAGCTAGTCAAGGTTAAGGTGATGTGTATCACTCTATGCCAGAAAAATAATAGATCTATAAGTTGTAATAGCTTACAATTATTGACTTCGCTATCTCCAAAATTAAAAAAGACGATACCCGGGATCTCCATTTATAAGTTGTAATAGCTTATAATTATTGACTTAGTTGCCACGAAGATTAAAAAAGACGATACCCGGGGTCTCCATTTATGACAAAACGCATTTCAATAATAGGCTCAACTGGTTCAATAGGAACACAAGCGCTAGAC
>JABHOV010000094.1 GCA_018695135.1 Candidatus Melainabacteria bacterium
AGCCTGCTTGCGTTCGCTTTGCTCACTGCCTCTTTTGTTGTCAATACCTAGTTGATATAGCAATTATTCAAGGCAAAAATCTACCCTTTTATACCGGTTGCGTCACAGCTTTGCTGCGACTGATTGCGGCTGCACGGCAGCCTGCTTGTGTTCGCTTTGCTCACTGCCTCTTTTGTTGTCAATACCTAGTTGATATACCAGTTCATAAAATACAGCCCGATTAAAACTAGTAAAATCAAACACACACTCATGAAATTTAATTTTGAAAATCTAATCGTATGGCAAACAGCTATTGGTCTTAGTAAAAGAATCTATGAGGTTACAAATACTTTCCCCCGAAATGAACTTTATGGCTTAACCAACCAAGCAAGAAGAGCCTCGACTTCTATTGCATTAAATATCGCCGAAGGAAAAGGAAGACGTGGTATAAAAGAGTTTAGTCATTTCCTTTATATCGCAAAAGGTAGTTTATTAGAATTGGTAACTTGCATCGAGCTTTCTACAGTACTTGGGTATATAGATGACGATACCAATCAAGAATTAAGACAGAGTACATATGTTTTACTAAAAAAGCTCTCTGGATTAATTAAAACAATAAACTCAAGAAGCAGCGAAGCGCAACCAGTCACAGCTTTGCTATGACGCAACCAGGCTGCAAAGCAGCCGCAACCGCGGGACTCCGTCCCGCTCCTACCACCCATACAAACTATAAACCGAAAAGCCATCCCGCAAAGAATAATGCCCTTGCACCAAAGCTATCTTATTAGCTTCGCTTTGATATTTGATTTTGCCGTATGAATTTATCAAAGCAGAATAACCAGAGTTGCCTGCAAGTATCAAGTCACGTTTGTTTTCTACTGCCCTAAAAACTGCAACAGCCAAGAACTGACGCTTGACCCAATCGCGAGTGAGCTTATTACCTTTGAACCAAGAAAGATCATTGAGATTGAGAATTATATCTGCTCCATTGAGCACAGTAGATCTAATTAAATCAGGAAATAATAATTCAAAACAAAGAGCTGGTGCAATCTTGCCTGCCTTAACATCAACGAGCCCTTGATTCTGGGGAGCATGGGCAAAACCCTGTCCTACAGTAGAATTGGCAAGTAGTTTGAGACTAGCCGGCAATAAAGAATAAAACGGAGTATATTCACCAAAAGAAACCAAAAGACGTTTGTTATAGATTTGATCCTCATTTACAAAATCTCTAAACTGTATACTATTGAAATATGAGCCATTAGTGCGGGTGTAAGTACCAAAAGCAAAATCATCAGCAAACTGCATTAAATTATTCAGCTCAACTGGCTTATCCACTACCGGCACTGCTCCCTCTGACCAAATCAAAAGATCTTGCCTGTCAACCAATTTAGAAGAGAGTTGGTTTTGCAAATTAAAGATACTAATGGCATTGCCATTAGCAGAGCGGCTAGCAGCAGCAGAATAATCTGCTTGCACAACACTAAAGCTCTTCATCTTAGAGAAATTATTTAGGTCCCAATGTTGGGTAGTCTTGACTTGCATAAAGCCATAGCCATAAATCAACACCAAAACCAAAGCCAAAATTGAAAAGATATTGAGCTGGTCGATAGGACCGTTAATACCAAAAAATGGGCGCTTAACATTCAGGTTGCCAGATTCTGCCCTCAAGTGCGGTGCTAGCCCTTGATTACTCATTTGCACATTGAATAAATTAGAAAGTGCCAAGTTGAATACTACAATCACATACTCAAGTCCAATCACACCAATCAAATTAGCAATTTGAATCAAATAAATATTTTTGTACTGGCTATAAGCCAAGAAATTGATTGGCACGCTTAACACATGGAAATGCAGCAATAGTTTATGCTGGCAAACCAACCAAACAAAAGCAATAAACAAGATGTCCAAGATTTTCAATTCGTGACTTCTTTGATCAGCACGATACTGATAAAACAACTTGAGCACAAGTACAAACGGTAATGCCAGCAGACTATGAAACAAACTAGCAACTAACCAAGCTGAGTTGGTAAGTGCGATACTTTCAATTTCAGAGAACCCCTGCCAAGTAAGTGGATGCAAACCCTGCAGCCAAAATAAAGTAGTTAGGTTATAAGCAAACAAAAACAAACTACATTCATAGAGAGCTGCTTTAAAAGAGTCAGAACTCTTAGACAAGAGCATCAAAGGAATTAAACCAAACCAAGCATAGAAACCCCAACCCAAAGCAGCTGAACTCAAGCCCAAAACCAAGCCCATTGTCAATGCAAAAAACAACCTACTCAACTTACTATTGAGGCAAAAGGAGATAATTAAATTGAGGCTATTGAGCATGTCCCCTAATAATAATATATAATAGGAAGCGATATGCGGAAACTAGAAAGAATCATGGGAATAGACCCTGGGACTGCTCGTTTAGGCTATGCCATTGTTGATTTTGACCTTAAAACCAATCAACAATTTATTATTGACTGTGGAATTATAGAAACTAGCAAAACAAAAACAGAAGCAGAAAGACTAAAAGAGATTAGAAAGGATCTAGTACTGCTAATAACTCAATACAAACCCAGCGTTGCTGCAGTTGAACAACTCTTCTTTTTTAAAAACATCAAAACAGTAATTCCCGTAGCTCAAGCTCGCGGAGTCATACTTGAAGTGGCAGCAGCAAAATGCCTACGAATATTTGAATATACTCCACTAGAAATGAAAAATCTCATAACCGGTAATGGGATGGCTGATAAAAAACTAGTATCAAAAATGATACACGAATACTTCAAACTAGATAAACAAATCAAGCCAGACGATGCAGTAGATGCAATCGGCATGGCATTAGCCTACATAAGGCGTGACCTTAGACTTGCGGCACAAAACTAAAACTACCAACTTCCATCAAGTAGCGGCTACCGTTGATCTCAAGCTCCATGCTTTCAATCCCTTTAGCCATAGCGTTTTCACGCATCTCAACGAGAGCAAGTTCTTCATCACGACTTAAATCCAAGTCTTCGAGACTTAACTTATAATTCTCTTCAGTCCTAACGTTCTTGAGTGCTTCAAGAAATTGTGGTGCTTGTGACGGCATCAACTTATTAATAAATTTGTCAGCAGCAATGCTTGCTGCACTAGACACTAAATCTCCTGCTAATAATCCCACTAAACCCATTAAGTCTTGTCTCCTAATCTATCGGCGATTGTAAGAATTGCGGCTTGAATATCAGCAAGTGAATTATTCACGGTAGCCATTTGTGTGTTTAAGGTGTCACGCATCTCTTCAACAGCATCTACTTGCTTACTACCTTGCTCTACCTGAGCTAGTTTAGCTTGGGTATTTAAAATCTCTGTCGTGTCCATAGTATCAAACGGACTCTGGTTTGCTAAAGTAGCAGTCAAAACCTTGAGAAAAAGATTCGGATCAAACCCCTCTCCACTACCCGTATTTAGACCAGCAGTTGCTTCAACTTGCTGCTGTACGTAGCTCTCATCTATTACTCCTGTTATTGGCATTTCATATTGTCCTCTTCTCTTTCTATATACCTTCTGCAAGTTCTGCAAAGCTAGCCCGAACAGCCGAATCTGTCATTCCTAGCCACTCAGGAGTTGTATTTAATAGACGTTCTTTTTGCTCATCTCTAGCCTCATTAAAGGAATCAAATTGTTTTTGTCCATCATGAGCAGTACTAGACGACTTCGATTGTCCAACTTCAAACTTGCTCAGGTCAAGGTTCTTTAATTTCAAAGCTTCTTTGATTTCAACTAAACTCTCTTTTAAATCACCTTTGATATTCTTAAGAGTATTAGCATCTTGGAACATCATTTTGATTGAAACTTCATTATTTTCGTTCTTAGTGATTGTTAAATCGATCTTACCTAAGTTTTCTGGATTAAGTTGTAATTTAATCTCTTGTTTTGAATTTCTAGGCACGTCTGTAATTTGTTCTTGTAAATAATTTCCAATATCGGTTACCTTAATTGAATCAAACTTGGTAGCAAGCTTGTTGACATTGTTAGCTTGATTGTTTTGAGTCGTAGTCAACTGAGCAGCCTCTTCACCGCTAGAATCGCCCAAGGCACTGTCACTCAGTAGATCCTCTAATTGATCACCAGCCTCAACTTCAACAGTTTCAGCGTCGACTTCTATTTGTTCAGCCTTGAAATTCTTAATATCTGGTTTTTGTTGAGTAGTATCAACCTTGATGTCTTTAGTCTCTATATTTATATCTTTGTCTGAAGCTTTAATCTCTGGCTTAGTTGAAATATCTACTCTAATGTCTTCAGTCTCAATTTGCTCAAGCTCAGGATCGATTTCAATAAGTTCAGGACCAGCATCTGTAATGACCTCAGTCTCTACTGTTTTAACATCAACGAACTTGGCTAAATCGGCAGCAGCCTTGCTATTTGATGCTTGATCGTTAGTAATAACTTGTAATTCAAGCTCTAGAGAGTTGAACGCACGCTTGTCAAAAACCTCTACTTGTTCTTCCGTTAGTTCTATCACTTTGACAGCTTGGTCTTTTGGTAATAAATTAAGCTTGCCCAATTCTTCGTTTTTCAGGTCAGTGAGTGAGATATCGGTATCAACAGTTGATCCCAATTCAATTTCTTGTTTGACTTCTTTCTGGAAGTCCTTCACGAAAGCATCAATTTGAATATATACTTCTTCAACCAATCCTGGCTCAATTTGAATCTCAGCACCTGTTTGTTCCAATGGAGTTATTTGCTTAGCTAAATCTTGTACTTTAAGTAAAAGATTTTTGGTTGCTTCTAATAAATCAGCTTGCGTAAGTATTGTTTCAATGGCATCTTCTGCACTCAAATCTATTTGTGCAATTTCACCAGTGGCTTGTTCCACATGGCTGTCAACTCTTGTTTCAATGATATTAACTAGCAAGAAATATAATTCAGTAAGTTCTTCATCTGGTTCTTCAGTTTCTTCAACTTCTTCAGCGTTAACGAGTTTCTTGATTTTGTTGATAATTTCTTTGGTTGCCTTGTGCACCTTAACAGGGTCAACACTAGACTGCGACTTGTTTCTGTCCGCGCCTTCATTTTGGCTAAGATCCGACTGCTGCTTTTGACTAACAGACTCATAGTCCTGTCCTAGTTGTGATTCATTTGCAGATTGTTGCTCGCGAGCGACGATGCTGTCCATGAATGCAATTGTTTGTGTGCCAATAATCTCTGGTATCATTAACTATCTTTGACCCGATAGCGGCTTATAACTAGATCGTCTATCTGCTTCATTTCTGTATCCAAAAGCTCTTTTTGATGTAGCTCGAACGCAGTATCCTTGAGCTTCTCAATTCCCTTGTGTGACTTGGCATGCTCAGCAAATCGTTTCTGTTCAATATCACGAGAACGTTCTCTTTTAGCAAGTCTGACTATCTCCTTGGATCTTTCGCCAATGATTTTGTAGTTGTAAGCTTCTTGATTTTGATGATCAACTAGAGAAAATCCATCCCCATGATTTTCAATCATTTGTTCATAAGTCTGATGTTGTTTATCCGTTAAAGCCTGAATATATTGCTCGGTTTCTTGATGCGCCAAGTTGGCACGAGCCAATTTGGACTCTTGAAGATCCTTCAGGATCTTCTTCAACCTAAGCAAGGTCTCAAATTTGTATTTGAATTTCTTTGCCATTTATAGCTAATTTATTGGTATTACAGCAGCTTTTTAAACCACCCAAGGGTTCTAGATGCAATAACGTAGTCAAAAAGCCGTATCTTTCAAGGATTTCTGTAAATTTAAGCAGATTTTAAGAGATTAACAGCTAAGACCATGTGATTGCGTGATATTATAAATCTGCTGTTTTGGCTTATTTATAAGCTAATTCAAGTCGCTTCTGGATTTACTGAGAGTCTAGCAAGTGTGATTTCAGGAAGGTTTATTCCCGAGTAGCTCAGTGGTAGAGCAATCGGCTGTTAACCGATTGGCCGTAAGTTCGAATCTTACCTCGGGAGCCATATAGAAAGAGAAGGATCCGCCGCAAGGTGGGTCCTTTTCTTTTTGTATCACTGGAAGACTTAGAACTTAAGGACCAAATCGGGTAACAAAACTACAAAAAATAGATTGGTCCTTAAGTTCGTATAGCCAACTGTGCACCTCGATTGAGTGGTAAGTTCGAATCTTACCTCGGGAGCCATTAAATAAACAAAAAAGCATGCCTGCAAGGGTGTGCTTTTTTGTTTATTAGGGTTGCGTAGTAAAATCCAGAACTTAAGGACCAAGCCGGTTAACAAAACAACAAAAGATTAGATTGGTCCTTAAGTTCGACACACACTGGGCATCTCGATTGAGTCTTAAGTTCGAATCTTAGCTCGGGAGCCATACAAAAAGAAAAGGATCCGCCGCAAGGTGGGTCCTTTTCTTTTTGTATCACTGGAAGACTTAGAACTTAAGGACCAAGCCGGTTAACAAAACAACAAAAGATTAGATTGGTCCTTAAGTTTGGAGTGCACCCCTTATACTAGACAAGTAAGTAAGCGCTACCAGGATCAATTTGCCAAAATCGTCAGATATTGCTTCTGTTTCTTAACTCAGGCTTAACTACCATGTGTATTATATTAAGTACCTAGCAATGGGTCCTAGTTAGCAATAACTAGTGGGGAAATTAACATGAGAGCAACAAGTAATGCAGCGAGCTTTAATAGCGCCAGCTTAACAGTTGGCAAGACTGGTACATCATCGGGCGGTGGTGGTATCAAAAAGAGTATTGGAAGTGTAACTAAACCTGGATCAGAAGAAGGGAAGAAAGCAGATTCAACAGAGGAAGCAGAAGATACTGAAAAAACTGAAGCTGGTAAAAAAGCTACAGGTAAAGAAGATGCCAATCAAGCTACTACAGTTAAACCAGAATCTGCTACTAATAAAGCAGTAGCTAATGCAACGAAAAAGAGTACAAGTACTGCAGCGATACTCGAAGGAGTAAATGAAGCACAAAATCCAAATTCTAAAGAAGCCTGGCAAAATACTGGCGCAGAGACAGGTGCTAGAAACAATTCTACTGATGAAATAGCTATGATCAACAGTGATCAACTAAGTCAAAGAGATCGAGGACAAATCTTAAATGATTTTCCAAGACTTCAAGAAACTTTGAGTACTACTGACAAATTAATTGGTGGTTTTAAATCTCCGGATTCAACAGCGCGTCCACAAAGTCAAGCTGGACCTAATCCTTCGTCTTTAGGGCAAGGTGGAAGAGGTCAGGGTGGTGGAGCTGGACCAATAATTATACAAAATCAGGCAGTTGCTGTTAGTGGGAGTTCGAATGTTGGTTCTGCTGAGGTTGTAATTGAAAGTCAACCTGCTGTAGAGGTAGAGGAGGCAGTAGATCCGTTAGCTGGCTTAGGCGATCAGAGTAATGCTTAGTCCAACTTATAAATAGCTTTTGCTTGAAGAATTGAGGCTTTATAACCTCTGTTATGGATAGCTGTCATAAGTACTTTTCTATGAACTTCATCGCCTTCTCTATGTTTTAACCTTAAAGCAAGGTCTGCCATTTTGGAGAACATCATACCAGTCTTCCCGTTAAAAGCATAATTTGTTACAAAGTTAAATACTTTTTCTCTACCATTGTCTCCAGATTTGAATGAGTCAAAGTCACCAGTCAAAGCTACATCGTCATAGAATTTCTTGATATCTGTTGGCTCCATCGCAGCATTTTTGCCGAAACCTCCTGACATGATAGATACCCCAAATACAATATTCTCGGGTATCGTTTTGTCTAAACCATATTCTATAACCTCTGCTATCTGACTATTGCTAA
>JABHOV010000014.1 GCA_018695135.1 Candidatus Melainabacteria bacterium
GCATCCCGCTCTCTCAAGCGATTGTTTATATTGCCAAAGCGCCCAAATCCAACTGGGCTTACAAAGCTCTTGATAAAGCGCTCAATGATTGCTCCAACCACCCGCCATATCCTGTGCCAAAACACTTGCGTAACCTAGCAGTCAAAGACTGTCCAGCTAAATCTAATAATGTCGGGATCAATCCGATAACTCAATACAAATACCCGCATGATTATCCAGGTAAACAAGTTGAACAACAGTATTTGCCTGATGAATTAGTTAATAAAAAATATTATAGAGAGGATTAAAGCTATTAAGCGCCCAATAGAACCGAGCTCGTAACTTCTCTAAGTGTTTGGTTACCTGCAAAAGTATTTACTGTGTCACTCATTGCTTTCTCTTGTAGACTCACTGCTGCACCAAGCATTTTTTCAAAACCTTTAAGTTGATCTTCATTGAGTGTAATCGAACCGATTCCAACTACATCCGTTGTCATTTGTTTACCTTTTGGCTCAGTACTATGTAACTTAGCTTTTGCGGCAGAATCACTGATTGCTGCAGGAATCACTTGCGCTCCTGGATCTAATTTATTTATTGCCGGCTCCTCTATATTTGCCTCAGCAGTAGCCTTACCATGATTAGTTGCCCCAACGTTATTTCCATTATTAATTTCCATCATTCTCTCCTTGGTCACCGCTAGCCTCTTAGGCTATGATGATTCTTAGTTATATAAAGCATATAGAAGTTAAGAATTGACAAACGAAAGCCCCTAAAAAGGGGCTTGGAGTAAATTATGAGTCTGTTGTAAAAGTTTGTTTTATATAATATCTAAATTCTTTGAACCTGATTGTTTAGGTGGTAATCGAGTAGCTTTTCCTCCACCTGCTAGCTTGAGCCCTTTATTTAAAAAACTTGAGATACCAGGATCATCCATACCAAACATTGCTTTACGATTAGCAAAAGATCCTTGATCAACCATTAATCTCTTTGGGCTTGTTGTGTCAGTAGCCTGTTGTGGAGAGAACCATGTCTTTAACTCCTCTCTTCTTGTTCGTCCTAAAGGTCTAGGTGTACTCTTTCTTGCAGCACTCACCCTAGTGTCATATTCTTTTTGTCCGCTAAAGATTTTTCCTATATCAAATCCCATTCATTTCTCCTATCTATTCCTACAAAGTATCTATTGATATATTTTTGACAACTAATTTCAAAATATTCGACCTTTTGTTCAATGGCCATTAACCTGACCTTAAACTATTGTTCCCTGAAACACGAGACGAGAAACAATCCTTGCTCTGAAACGCTAATAATGATGCCTGATATAACAATTATAACAAAAATCTAAAGAAGCCTGACCAAAAAGTCCAATAAAATACTTAAATCCTACTAATCTACAAAAAAGCCTTTATTTACAACAAAAATTACTGAAAAAGCTATAGTCTGATCCTCGTCTGACATCTGCTCCACACAATCAGAATCTTTTATCATGGATCCGACTAGAAAACTCTGTTTTCAGCGTGTCCTAACAAAAAAAAGACTAGACCAAGACCGACTTATACTTTAAAATCGTAGCAGTCTTGGAAATACTAGTCCTACACAAGCACTCTAGGTAGAATCTGGGCAGGTCCTTCCTAAAGTATGAATACTATGTAGCAAACCTTTGTTAACTCTTAGTTATGCCAGAACAAAGATTTTCTTAGAAGATATTAATGATATCGACATCTGATAAGATCCCACCCGCTGCGTGACATACGCCACTTTTAAGATAAATTAATCAATACAAGAGTATTTCTGGGAAATTAAGCTAGAAGTTGGAATGTAGCCATTGAATCTGTTCCACAAATATGGCATTTATCTTAAAAGTGGCGTATGTCACGCAGCGGGTGGGATCTTATCAGGCAAAAGACTTAACGTAATTACTGTAGACTAAGCAGTTTATAATAAAACCATGAGCCGCACCTATCGAGATCCAATACACAAAGAAATTAGCCTTGATAGTTCATCGGCTGTCGAGCAGCTCATTATTGATTTAATTGATACTCGAGAATTCCAAAGACTACGTTGGATTAGACAACTAGGTACAGGATGGTTTACTTTTCATGGTGCGGAAGCAAGTCGCTTTGGGCATTCACTTGGAGCTCTGCACGTAGCACGAATGGTGTTTAATAAAATCGCACAAGATCTCAAGCTTGATGCAGAAATTCAAACAGAATACTATGCCTTAGTTCTTTGTGCAGCTCTCTTACATGACATTGGACACGGACCTTTCAGTCACAGTTGCGAAAAAATCAGTAACGTCAAACATGAAAAATGGACCGCGCTTATAATCCAAGATCCAAATACTCAAGTTCACCAAAAACTAGAACAATTTCAAACAGGACTAGCCAGCAAAATAGTTTCTGTCTTAAACAAAAGCTATCCAACTAAATTCATTTGCAATATTGTAAGTAGCCAACTTGACTCTGACAGATTTGATTATTTACTTAGAGATAGTTTTTATAGCGGTACTGCTTACGGACATTTTGATCTCAATAGAGTCATCGGCAGTATCAAAGCAAACCTAGAGCAGGACTGCCTTGTAGTAGGCGGCGAGAAGGGCATGCTGGCTGTTGAGGATTACCTCTATGCTAGATATTCAATGTACATGCAGATCTATCAACACAAGAAATGTCTAGCTTCTGATTCTTTTTTCAATAAATTATTAAAACGAGCGATGATTCTCACCAAACATAAACGTATCGCTTATATTGAAGAACCGCTTTACAAATGGTTAATGTCACCAGAACAAATGACCGTCCAAGAGTTTCTTGACATTGATGACACTACAATCATTCATCACATTAAACACTGGACCAAAGAAAAAGACATCATCCTCAAAGACTTGTCCAAGAGATTCCTTGAACGCAAATTATTCAAATCAACCAAAGTCAAAGACCAAGAAGAAATGGATGAGCTGACCAAAACAAAATCCGCCGAACTTAGAAAACTCAACCTTGATCCTGACTACTACCTTGACAGTATCACCATCGCCTCAAACCCTTATAGCTTCTATAATCCAAACGAAGTGAATGATTTCAGCAAAGCGATTTATGTGGAAGATCACAATGGCAAACTCAACGAAATCTCAACGGTCTCTCACGTAGTTGCCTCACTAGTACAAAACAGCTTCGCTAATTCTTGGGTAATCGGGCTTCCAACTCCTCAATCCGCGCCTGCATTTTCTCTAAAGTAAGCCCGATATAGTCTGGACTATTGTTATGCTCAAGATTATCGATAGCTTCCTTAAGATCACCTTCCATTTTAATAATACGACCAGGAACACCAACGACAGTACTATTGGACGGAACATCCTTGAGCACCACTGCATTGGCGCCGATTTGTACATAATCACCAATTACAATATTGCCTAGCACCTTAGCACCAGCTCCAACAATAATATTGTTGCCTAGAGTTGGGTGACGTTTTTCTTTTTTGGTTGAAACGCCGCCAAGAGTAACTCCTTGATAAATTGTTACATCATCCCCAATGATCGCAGTCTCTCCAATCACAACTCCTGCGCCATGATCAATAAAAACATTCTGTCCAACTATTGCCGCCGGATGTAATTCAATCCCTGTAATAATTTTGACTTGATACTGAATAAAACGCGCCACGAAATGCGTAAGGTATCTCAAAAGTCCAAGATCAAGTTTCCACAGCCAATGTAAAAAACGGTGTGCAAGAACAGCCTGAAAACCAGGGTAATAAAGCCAAATACCCATGCAGTTATTGCAAGCAGGATCTTTTTGCTTTACGTTATTTAGTTCTCGTCTGATAGTGCGAAACATAGTGGGTTTAATTCTAACTTAAATAGGTTATGATATTGCAAATCAATCATGGAAATCATCATCGCAAGCTCAAATCTAGGCAAAGTCAAGGAATTTAATTCGATTGCTAAAGACATCAAATTCACTACTATTAAAGAATGCTGCCCAGATATTGTCTTTGATCCGGAAGAAACTGGCTCCACTTTTCAAGAGAATGCCATGATCAAAGCTCAAGCTGCTGTTCAGCTTCTTCAAAGTCTGGATTGCCACGTCGCCAATGCTCCTGGCAATAACGATATTGTAATCATGTCCGATGATTCCGGCATTGAAATTGAAGCACTTGACGGCAGACCAGGAATTTATTCAGCACGCTATCTTAGAGAGCATGGACTTGCTGGCTTGCTGGCAGAACTTGGCGGCAATCCAAATCGCAAATGTCGTTTTGTTTGCCATATTACTTTAGTGAATTCTCAAGGCGAGCTTGTTTTTGAAACTGAACAATACTGGACCGGCACTATCACCCACGCTCCTCGCGGTGAAAAAGGTTTTGGCTATGATCCAATAGTAATTCCAGACCAGTATAAAGAAGAAAATAAAACAGTGGCAGAATTAGACGACGAGATCAAGTCTCAAATTTCTCATCGCGCGCAAGCTTTATTAGCCTGCTTGCCAGAGATGATCTCATCCATAAACTGACAAATCTTGTTTAAAACCCAAGGATCATTATCCAATTTGTCATGAGTTGAATTCTCTACACAATAAACCTGATCGTTCTTTGCACAAGCATCTTTGACACGCTTGCCATTTAGTCCAAAGCTAGGCTCTGACTGATAAAAATGCATATTGGCTTCATCACCGGCACAAATATGATCAAGACCTTCTCCCATATTTTCAAGACCAGATTGAATTGCATCAATTGTTACTGTGCTTTTAATTGGGATACGGAGGTTTTCAAATAAGCCTTGCTTGCGCATCTGGCACATCATGCCAGCACCCCAACTATATGAAATTGGGCAAACTGAATCTACTTCAATATCAGCAAAAGCTCCCTTCGCTTCAACAATATCTTTGATCAACTCAGCATTAGTATGACTACGCACGCTAGTTGTTGAACTAGCATCAGCTTTCAAACCAACGAGATGCTTCATAGAATCATAAGCATGAGGAGCCTTGAGCACTAACAAATGCGCATCATGATTCTCGCGAACATGCTCGACGACTTTCATTAAACCAGCGTCAGGATCATCAAAATCCTGCATGGTTCCAAGACTAACTATAATGAGTGGCTTTTTGCCTTCGCCCTTGGCTGGATAAAATTGATACAAACCTTCTTGCTCAAGCGCTTGATGTTGCTTGCTAAGTTCTTGCGGGCTTTGTTTCTCTGATAATCTAGAGTCCAATTCTTGAATTTCATCAGCCCCGCGTGACTTGTGCCAAGCAAATAGAGCAGCTATTGGAGGGAAAAACAAAAGGGGTTTAGCTATCGTTCTGAGAGTAGCAATAAAACTGGAGCAAATACCAGCAAAACTAAACCCTTTTGATTTTGTACAAGACGATTTTTTGACTAGCGCTTTTGTCATCGCCTGCCTTGATTTGAAAAGTCGCGGTAATATACGCGCAAAGCTAGCATATCTAGTTAAAGCAAACATTTCCCAACTCTCCTGTTCTATACAAGGATTCAGCTTGAGAGTTTTTGATATTAGACCTGTCCTGAAACGTAGTTTCGATCTACAGAAACCAAGAATGAGTGCTCATAGACCACTTCCCCCGTTATAACAAGGCAATAATATGGTATAATACCAGTATGCAACAGGATAAAATCCTCAAAATCATACAAGAATGGCAAGAAGAAATTCTACTTAGTGCGGGTATTGAACGCTATTCTGAAAATAAAATCATAAAATCCCTCAACTCACAACCCATAAAAATCATTACTGGTTTTCGTAGATCAGGTAAATCCTATCTCTGCAAAAGAATCGCCAATAAACTTCAGCAAAACAAATATCCCCTACCAAATATTCTCTACCTCAATTTTGAAGACTATAAATTAAACTGGGCAAACAGTGTAGAAAAATTGGGCGACATCTATGAAGTCTTCTTGAGATTTTCTGTCGATAGCCAGAAACCCATTCTATTAATTTTTGATGAATTACAAAAGATACCAAACTGGGAAAGCTTTATTAGAACAATCTATGAGAAAAGTAATGCACCGCAAATCATAATCACGGGTTCAAACTCTGACTTACTCTCTTCAGAAATAAGCTCGAGCCTATCTGGTAGGTTTATAGAGTTCTTTTTATTACCATTCTCTTTTCAAGAATACCTCAGCTTTCACAATATCAACTGTGATTATCATACAAGACCGAAAAAACTCACAGATGATTTCTATAAATATCTCAAACTTGGTGGGCTACCTGAACTCTACAATATTGACGACCCAGAAACCCGCAAATCCTTTATCCAAGGGATTATTAGCAAGGTAATGCTAGATGATGTAATTAAAAGATTTGCAATAAGAAACCAAACAGCCCTGGAATTAATCCTAAAATTTGTACTCGCTAATAATGGCAGAATAATCTCTTATGCAAAAATAACCAAACATCTTAAAAATTTAAACATCAAAATTCAAGATGAAACTGTCATTGAATATATAGACTATCTCAAAAAATCATTTACATTATTAGAAGTTGAAAAGTTTGATTGGAGCACAAAAAAAATATTTTCAGGATCCAAAAAATATTATTCTATAGATATAGGCATCAGTAATCAATTTCGAGATCTAATAAGTAATTTCAGCTTTAATCTCGAGAATCTAGTTTTACTAAAACTAAAACAAAACCCAAGTACCAAAAAAATCTATTATGGTTATGCTGACAACAAAGAACTGGATTTTATTACAGAAGACTACGACGGTAAACTAGCGAGATATCAAATCAGTAAAGAACTCAATGAAGAGAACACGACAAGAGAGTTAGAGGCTTTCTTGGTAAGCGATAAATTCATCAAACAAAGCCCAGCAACAATGCTTGTACTAGATGGCATAACAAGAGATATAGAATACAAATCAAGTAAAATTAAACAAATTAATCTAATCGAATGGCTACTAAGCTAAATTCATCGGATTAACAGACATAGACAACTGATCTTTAAAAACATCAAGAGCGGCAATTCCCTGAGGAGCGACTCTAGTTTCCCAGTGTAGATGAGGACCGGTTGAATTACCTTCATTACCGACTGTTGCAAAAATCTCACCCTGGCTAACATGCTCGCCAGCTTGAACAAAAACATTGTCATTATGTCCAAAAACAGAATACAGGATCTTGCCATCTGGCTGAACTTGATTATCGTGAGCCACGATTACTGTGTTATCACCGAAGCCAGCAACTTTGCCGACATAAGCAACTCTTCCTGAATATGGCATGCGAATTGCAGCGCCTTGCTCGGCAGCAATATCAATTCCATTATGAAAATGCGAATGACCAGAAATTGGATGACTACGTTCACCATAGTCACTAGAAATTTGTCCCTTCAATGGAAAGACCATTGTTTCATTTTGGGTCTTTTGAAAATTCATAGTTGGTTGATTAAAACCTTGCATATATTTTGCCATCAACGGATTTTGTGACATCATGCTCATTGGATTATTAGATTTGGATTTATCGCCACCAAAAGATTCATCATACATAGAAGACTCCATCATCGCGATCAACGCCCTAAATTCTTGGTTCTGTGGATTAGTAGGCTGAGTCTCAATTCCAGCAGGCCCTGCTGTATCTATTCGATTCATTAATTGGTCTATTCTTGCCTCAATTGGCAATTTGGAACTTTCTAAGCTCATGACCCAATAATAAGCAATCATTATTAAGACTAGGTTAAATGCCATATCCGTTATATAATGCTACCTGGTGGAACTTCAAGAACGCGAAAAAAATATTATAGCCATTCTTAGTGTAATCCTTGTGATTTGCACCTATTTCTTCTTGCTTAAACCTACCCAGGTTGCAAACAAAGAACTCAAAACTAAAATAAGCAATTTCCAGAAAGAACTACGTAAACCACAAGTTAACGACGAAAAAATCATAGAAATTGAAGAGGCTGTTAACGCACTTAAATTAGAGATTAGTACAGTCAAAGCTCAAATACCCAAAACCGAGAAACGCGGTTTCTTGATTAGAGATATCGAGACTCTAGCCAAGAAAAACAATATTGAAATTATTAGTTTTCTACCGAAGGATGCAGTGCCAGTAACAATGACTGGTAGAGACATTACCGCTCGCGACAAAAAACGCAATCGCCGTGCCGGTGCCATGAACCTTGAAGAGATGCATGCCAAGGTACTCAAGACCGTTATCAATATTGATTCATCAGGTCGTTTCGAAGATTACAGTAGATTCTTTAGAGACATTATCACTTACTATCGCGCTGTAGAAATTTCTGACATGATTATTGCCAAAGGTGTTGCTGCTTCTGGTAGAGGAGAGGATAAAAGATTTAGCAAGAAGCGTAACAAAGACCCTCTGGCAGCTGCCAAAGAAACCAGTCTCAATGTTAACTTCACCCTACTTGCTTATACTTCAATCTCACAAGAATAAATGTCAAAGCTTAAAGCTCCACGTGGTACCCAAGATATACTCGCCGAGGATTCAAAACTGTGGCAAAAAATAGAAGCTGAGGCTATCAAGGTCTTCGCAGCTGCAGGCTTCAATGAAATCCGTACTCCTATCTTTGAATCAACAGAACTCTTCTCGCGTGCAGTTGGAGAGGATAGCGACATCGTCAACAAAGAGATGTATAGCTTCACAGACAAAAGCGACAGACCACTGACCCTAAGACCGGAAGCAACCGCTGCAATAGTCAGAGCCTATAACGAGCATAGTTTAGAAAGAGCGCCCAAGCCACACAAGCTTTGGTATCGCGGTCCAATGTTCCGTTATGAAAGACCGCAAACCGGGCGCTATAGACAGTTTCACCAAATCGGTATTGAAGCAATCGGCTCCAAGCCACCTTATATAGATTTGGAAATCATCCAAGTTGGCATGCAACTACTTAGCAATCTTGGTTTAAATGATTTGACTTTATATATCAACTCACTAGGCAATCAAGCCTCTAGAGAAGCCTACACCAAAGCGCTTAAGGATTTTTTGTCAGGCTTGCAAGAAGATGTTTGTGAGGATTGTCAAAGACGCTATCAGCAAAACCCCCTGAGGGCGCTTGATTGCAAGCAAGAAGCTGATCAAGCACTTTACAAAAACGCTCCAAGTCTTCAAGACTACTTAGATGAAGAGTCTAAGGAAATTTGGACAGCGATGCTTCAGGGCTTGGATAAACTAGCAATTAAATATATTGTTGACCCCAGACTTGTTAGAGGCTTGGATTATTATTCTCACGCAGTTTTTGAAATTAAAACTAGCAGTAAAGAATTAGCTGGTCAAAATACCGTGCTTGCTGGCGGGCGCTATGACAAACTAGTCAAAGATCTAGGCGGGCAAGAAAGTCCGGCAGTGGGCTGGGCACTTGGGCTGGAGAGGCTAGCATCTTTAATTGAAAACAAAACAGAAACTGGTGGTCTTTATATTATTTCTGATTCAGCGATGGACGCACAAATTCTTGCAAGAAAGCTGCGCCAAGATACCAATAATTCAATCACTATTGATTATGATTACAACTCAAGTAAATTCAACAAGCAACTAGAAAGAGCCATCAAGCGCTCTTATGACTGGGCTTTGTTTTATATGGAAGACGAGCGCAATAGCGGCAAATTCAAACTAAAAAACTTGCGTGAAACAGTAGAATATAATGATCTGGATTATGACGCTGTAGTTGCCAGAACTACAAGCTGCAACGCGCTATAATAAATAAACTATGTCCTACGGCAATCAACCAAAAATGAGAGACAAACTAATCTGCGCTTCGTTTTATACAGCGCTCTTTATTCCTTTGATTAGTTGGGTACCAATTATTTGGGTTGTCATAGTCAATGTCCAAAAAAAGCATATGCCTGATTTCATCAAGTATCATTGCTACCAAGCCATTCTTTTTAATATGCTGGCCTATTTCTTGCCACAACTCTTGACTCTATTAATTCAATTCACTGGTAATTTATTGAGCCTGATGGTAATTTTTGACAATTCGATTGTACTCATGAACTCTTTTAATGCTTGGTTTGTTGGTATCTATTTCATCTTTATCAAACTCGTCGCAATATACGGCATAATCTGGACCATCAGAGGCAAATATACTTATATGCCACCGATTTCTCAGGCAGTTAATATGATGTTGAGATAAAAAAGATCTCTATTCAAGCCAAAATCAAACGAAATCAGCATTCTAGATAATTACTGGCAATCCTGGGCATAATATGTATTACAATGTATTTGTCAGAATCTATAGTTAATAATTTCATTGAATCTATTGAGGAAGAAAATATTCTGACTATAGAAGAGATACAGACGGACGAAGAGGCCTATGCCTTTATTGCAGATCTTTATAAGAATAATTATGGGACTTTACCAAGCGGTGTTGGCATTTACTTATTAAGAAATAAGTTTAATTTGGGCTCTGAAGAAGAAAATATCAAGTTCGTTCCGAATGCCTTGCTATAATTAGCTTCCATGACTAAAGTATATTATGAAATAGACGCAGATCTTGGCTTAATTCAAGGCAAGAAAGTAGCTGTTATTGGCTACGGCTCGCAAGGGCATGCTCACGCACTCAATCTTAAGGATAGTGGCGTGGATGTTCGTATAGGTCTTTACAAAGGATCTCCATCCAAAGCTAAGGCTGAAGCTGATGGGCTCAAAGTTATGACGGTAGCTGAAGCAGCCAAAGAAGCTGATTTGATCATGGTTTTATTACCAGACGAAAAACATGCTGATGTTTACAACGCAGAAATCAAGCCGCACCTTACAGCTGGCAAAACATTAGCTGTCGCTCATGGCTTCTCAATTCACTTTAACCAAATCGTTGCACCAACAGACGTTGATGTAATAATGATCGCTCCTAAAGGACCTGGTCATAGAGTACGTATAGTTTTCCAGCAAGGTTTTGGCGTTCCTGCATTAGTTGCAGTTCATCAAGACGTAAGTGGCAAAGCCAAAGAGCTTGCACTTAGTTATGCCAAAGCAGTTGGTGGAACTCGCGCTGGTGTTTTTGAAACTAATTTCCGCGAAGAAACAGAGACTGATTTATTCGGTGAGCAAGCCGTTCTTTGTGGTGGTCTTTCAGAACTTATCAAAGCTGGTTTTGAGACACTTACAGAAGCTGGTTACTCAGAAGAGATGGCTTACTTTGAATGTCTTCATGAAGTCAAACTAATCGTCGACCTTATTTATGAAGGCGGCTTAGCTAAAATGAGAGATAGTATTTCTAACACCGCTGAGTACGGTGACTATGTTTCAGGACCTAGAATAATTGACGCTGGTGTTAAAGCAAGAATGAAAGATGTTCTTACTGATATTCAACAAGGCAAATTTGCTCGTGACTGGATCTTAGAAAACAAAGCCGGTTGTGCAAGCTTCAAAGCTACTAGAAGAAACGAATCTGAGCATCTAATTGAAACTGTGGGAAGCAGCTTGAGAGGTCAAATGGATTTTTTGGCACACGAGCGCGCGAAAGCAGCTAATTGACAGATTTTCATTAATGAAAATCGTCATTGCGAGCCTGAAGGGCGTGGCAATCCAGAATAATCAACTAGATTGCTTCGCTATCGCTCGCAATGACATCAGTCTGGACGATATTCTTCTGCGAGCGCTACAGAAAAGTTGTTATTAATCTGACCAGGTCTACCCATAAACTTGAGCTCGTCACCGATCCAGATCTCAGACTTCTCAGAGAGCCCTGTGTTTAATTTAATTACATCACCAACTTCAAGACCCATCACATCGTGAAGATCAAGCTCACCTCTCCCAAGAACAATCTTGAGTGGTAGAGGACTAGCAGATAATTTACCAATCAAAAACTCCTTGGAATTTTCAACTGCAAACTTGTCATGGCGATAGCTTGATTGACGACTTAGAGTCATGATGATATCTTCTAGTGCTGCATAAGGCAAGCAAAGACTCATCAAACCAAGATCCTGACCAATTTCTACATTGATAGTGACAAGTGCAACAATATCAGAATGAGAAGCAATTTGTGCAGCCTGAGGACTATTTTCAAGAGCAACTAGTTCCACTTCATCAGTTGCAGGAACCATTGCCTGCCAGCCTTCTGGCAAGAATTGTAAAATGCGACGAATAGTATCTTTGATAATTCCAATCTCAACATCAGTCAGCTCATCGTTACTAATAGTCGAGACCCCCATGCCACCAAGTAGTCGATCTATCATGGCACCAATAAGATGTCTTTCTATTCCGAAACAAAACTGCGTAACCAAAGGATACATACTAAGCACCCCTGTTAGTAAATCTTCTGGCATTGAATCAATAAAATCACCATAAGTAAGCTGTTGCACGTTAGCTACAGAAAACTCTATTGGCATTCTCAAAGTTGAGTTCATTGACAAAGTAACTTGTCTACAAAAATGTTCATGGATATTAGCAAGAATCTTCAGATGATCTTTACTGAATTTATCCGGGTTCTTGAAATTATAGTCTTTGATCTTCTTAGCTTTTTCACGAACAATCAAAGGCAGAGCAGCGTCTTCCCTTTGGCGTTTATTTGGCATATTAGGTCCAGTATCGAACATAAGCAGTGACAGGGCTCTAAGAGTCCTTATCGTTATCATTCCCCGGAGTATAAATAAAAATCTCGGTTAAATGGACTAGGGGAGGGCACGAAGTGCCTGGTTGCGTTCACTATGTTCACTGGTTGCGCAAATCAAAGATTTGCTGGTTGCGGTCGCTTTGCTCCCTGCTATGCTGCCTCTTGAAATCTGTGTCACAAATACATACATAGTAGATAAAAAAAAAACAGCCCAATTAAGGGCTGTTTTTAAGATCATTAAAGAGTGATCTGATATTCAGTACATTTACCTTCGCCAGTAATGTAATTCCAGCTCTCGTTAAGGTATACACAAAGTGCACCTGATTGATCTACATAGATATCACCCATGCTAGCTTCTTTAGGCGCTTGCTCAAGTGGCTCTAATCTCATAGCTCCAGAGATATGCAATGTTTGTTGTGGCTCATTGACACCAATACCAACTCTTGCAACTTTCTTGCTTCCAGCTCCTTGCTTCTCAATAAGATATGCAAGTTCATTTCTCAAGTTCTGAGCTTCTTTTGCAAAACGATCTCCGTAAGTTGTGTAGATCGTAGACCAAGAATAACGAGCATATCTTTTTGCATAACCATAGTATCTTTTTGCTAGGTCTTCTTTATATTTGATCTGTTTTTTCAAATCAGTCATTTCCTCTGTTTCTTCAGCATCACCTGCTACTGTTTTTTCATAAGCAACTAGAGCTGTTGATTTAGTATCCAAATAAATTGGATCAACACTACCGACAAATAAATGCTCAGTAGAAGCTTCTTTGGTGCTTAATTGATCATCAATCTTAACTTTGTGAGCTATTAAGTTTTCAATTTTGGCTTCTTTTGCTCCTAGTGCATCAATTCCGGCTTTATCAGCTTCAATATCTTTTGCTCTCAATTCTTGACCAACATTAACAAAAACAGAAGTCACACGACCAACTGTCATAGTCTTAGTGTTAACATCTTCCGTTGTAATCAATCCTGCTGAGAGTGAGTGATTTGCCTCAATTTTATCTGCTTGAATACTGCGAGAAGTCAAATGATTCACATGTCCTGTCTCTGAATCAATATTAAGAGCCTTTAAGCCATTTTTCACATTAACAAAAGCAGAATTAATTCTTCCCGTAACATTCATTGTGTCAGATAAAACAAGTGGTGCTTTAAGAGTATTAAATGTTGCAATCTGCCCATTAAATACTGGTGCATATATTCCATGAGAAGAACTCAGCGGTCCAGTAGACTTAATATCTCCGATAACTTCTAACTTGGCAGTTGGCGCATCAGTACCGATACCAACACTTCCGGTAGTACCCTTGCCTTCACTTCCACCAACGAAGAATGTAGCTTTATTAGAATTAAAACCTACAGCTAAGCTGTTTTTTTTATCATTAACTAAATTACCGACACTAGATCCACTGGCTGTATTCTCAACTATTCCTTTTCCAATGACAATTGAGTTTTCGCCAGTACTAGCAACAAAGTGTCCAATTGCAATGCCCTCTTTTCCAAAAACAACCGTATTGGCCCCGATTGCAACAGATTGCTGACCAACAGCTCTCGAGAGTGGAGTCAAAGCTGCAGACTGTAATCCAGAAGCAGTTGCGGTTGCTCCAAATGCAACTGAACTAGTACCAGTAGCTTTTGCCCTTGTGCCAATTGCAATTGCATTTTGTTCAGAAGCAACCGCTCCATTCCCTATTTGAATAGCATCATGCCCAAGTGCACTTGCCCCCAATACAGAAAAACTCGCCATCACAACAGCCAGTCCCAATATCACATATTTATTTTTATTACGTTTCATTTTAAATCCCCTTTTTTGAATCTAAAAGAGAATTAACAGTATTAAGTCATGAAAATATTATCTGAAAATAAGTTTCTGATTAAAGATTTTTAATCAATAAAAAGATATTGAACACTCAAATGAGCCAAACTCAATCCCTGAAGACTTTGCAATTCAAAATTTTCTGCTTCTTAAGAACTTTGCAAACTTCTGATTACTATGCTGAAAGAGGCAGCGAAGCGCAACCAGGAAGCATAGGATGGTTGTGGCACACCCTTGAGAATAATGAAAAAGCAAGACCCATCCTGGACTCAAAGAGTCCCCGACCACAACCAGTCCTCATTTATGAGGAAGCAACCAGTATTAGACCTAAAGGTCTAATACTTATTGAACTATAAAGTCTGTGAAATAAATATCATAGATCTTAAACTCACCATGCATGACTTCATTCAGGTGATCTTTAAGTTCTACTTTAAGAGCGAGTTTACTTTCGTAACCAATTACTTCTTCTGAGCTCTTGCGAGACAAAGTCGTGATCACAGCATCTTTGATTGCTGGCATAGACCCATGAAGATCTTCTTCGATACGCAAATGATAAGCATGTTTTTCTTCACCTTCAAGCTCTCCGTAGCCTTCAAAGTCCTCAGAGTAAAGCTTTGCAGTAATTGAAATTTTGAGGAAGCGACTACCGCTTACATCAGCTAGGTTAACAACAAAGTCACCTAATGGTTGAATCGGCAAGTGATCATGTTCACCTGGTTCGCGAGCTTCTTCTATCACTTGATTCACAGTGATTGTTTTTGGTGCTAATTGAAAGGCAAGAAAAGTACCGCCAAATGCAGCAACAAAAATGAAAAGTATAATGAGAATCATATTGGGTGGATTGCCACCGCTCGAGTTTGCTTGTTTTTCGTCGTCTGCCATAATCAAATTATACCCATTGCTGCTATATTCACAGCTCAGGACTAACAGCTCACAATAAAATCCACCAAAAAGCCTAGGCTTTAGAATAATACTCTGCAGCTAATTGTCGAATAGCTTCTGGTAATAAAGCATCAACTGCTTCTTTATTAGAGATTTTGGTTCTTATTTCACTTGAAGAAATTGCAATCCGAGGAAAAACCATGAATTCAAGGTTCTTGGCGAGGTAATCGTAGTTCTGCCACTGTTCTAAACCAGCAAAAGCATCTTCTCCCAAAATCCAAAACAATTCAGTATCCGGGAACTGCTTCTTATAATCCTCCACAGTCAAATAACTATAAGAAACTCCTGCTCGATCCAGTTCTATTCTGGAAGGAATCAATCCTGCTTGATCTTGCAGCGCAATGCTCAACAATTCAAATCTTTTTTCTGGACTAAGTACAGTTGTTTTGTGCGGCGCTTCTTTGGTAAGAATAAAATGCACCTCATCCAAACCAAGCTTGGTCATAGCGTCTTGAGCTATTTCGATATGTGCTTTATGCACAGGATCAAAAGATCCACCAAGAAGTCCGATCTTGTTCATTTATCTAATTTGTCCGTTGCCTTCAATGATGTACTTATAAGTGCAAAGTTCTTTGGCACCAATTGGTCCACGTGCATGCATCTTTTGAGTACTGATTCCCATCTCTGCACCAAAGCCAAATACTTCACCATCAGTGAATCGCGTACTAGCATTGACATAGACACAAGCCGAATTGACCATTCGTTTGAATATATCGGCAGTGTCAATATCCTCTGTAACAATCGCTTCAGAATGTCCAGTCGAATAAAAATTGATATGCTCAATCGCTTCAGCAATATCCTCAACCACCTTGATAGCAACTTCAAGATCAAGGTATTCTTTAGCCCAATCCTCATCGGTCGCAAGTTCCACAAAAGGACACTTAGCTTTGACTACTTGGTCACCATGCACTCTCACTTTATTTTCGACAAGTTCATCAACCAAATCTTGTAAAAAACTATCAGCAAAACTAGAATGAACCAAAATTGTCTCACAAGAATTACAAACACTAGGTCTTGAAGCCTTGGCATTGACAGCAATAGAGATTGCTTTTTGCGGATCGGCAAATTGATCAAGGTAAGTATGACAAACGCCACCACCTGCGCCAAGCACTGGGATCAAAGCATTGTCAGTAACAAACTTGTTAAGAGTTTCTCCACCACGCGGAATCACTAGATCGATCAAACCTTGTGCACGTAACAAGACTTTGCAAGCCTCGCGGCTCTTGTCTCTAAGATATTGAATTCCTTCAATGTTGACCTTAGTCTGTTTCAGGGCTCTAGTAACGATAGCCATAATCGCTAGATTAGTATTCCAAGCTTGTCTTGAACCACGTAGTACAACTGCATTACCAGACTTGATTGCAAGCGCGATAGCGTCAGTAGTTACATTCGGGCGCGCCTCATAAATAATTCCAATAACTCCAAGTGGTACTCTGAGCTTAGTAATTCTCATTCCATTGGGATGCACCCAACCCTCAAGCACAGTACCAATGGGATCTTCTATATTAAGTATTTGGCGGATACCAGCAGCCATCCCCATAATACGTTCAGAATCGAGCATTAGCCTGTCTTTAAGTGCTGGACTCAAATCAGCATTGTCAGGACAATTAAGATCCTTGAGATTTGCTTCAACTATTTGATTAATAGATTCTCTTAATTCTCTTTCCATTAGCTCAAGAGCAAGGTTTTTATCGGCCTCAGAGAGAAGCGACATAGATAAACTGGCTTCTTTGGCACTCAGTATTTGCTGATTTAAAGAATCTATAGCGTCTTCATTACCAGCTGGTAAACTCTCACATGGGCTTTGATTGGTCATATAAAGCAATTGTAACAGGGTTTAACGGCGTTTTTTTGGTATTTTAACGAGGCCTTAACTTTAAATGATTATATATAAGCCAGGAGTTCGAGGGAACCCTAATGGAGTAAAAATGTTACAAAGTAGAGAAGAAAGAGTTTTAAATACATTAATCAACGCAGTTGGCGAAAGGCAACATATTCTTGCCAATAATCTAACTAACGTCAACACACCTGGTTTTATTAGACAAGATCTAGATTTTAGTGCGGTCATCAAAGATGTAAATAACGGCCACAAATCAATGGACAAAGCAATCAACGATGCTGTTCACACTGATGAGGGTGTTAAAGCAAGTTACGAAAAAGAATTAGCAGAGATGGCAGAGAATCATCTCAAATATGTTTTACTAACAAGAATCAATGGTCACATCTACCAGCACATGGAAGAAGCGACACAATCAGGGAGAGCAGGATAATGAGTATATTTGACATTTATAAAACGGCACACAATGGTTTGGACGCAATGCGCCAGACTATGCAACTCTCTTCTGAGAACGTTGCCAATATTCTTACACCTGGCTACAAATCCAAATCAGCGGTTTTAGCAGCAAGAGGTGATAGTCAAAGTTTTTCTGAAATGCTTTCGGGCATGGACGGCGGCGGCATCGGAGAAGTGCTCAAAGGTCAACATCGAGGAGCTGGTGCAATGGTTGCAAAAGTAGTAATCGACAGAAGAGCCGGACCCAAAGTTTATATGCCAGGACATCCACTTGCAGATTCTCAAGGCAACGTAGAAATGTCTAATGTAGATGGTTCTAAAGAGATGCTCAAAATGATGGATGCTGTAAGACAGTACAAAGCAAATTTAAGTATTATTGAAATGGCTAAGAAGGCTTCGCAGGAAGCTCTTAATATGACCAAAAACGCATAAGCGTTTTTAGTCATGGGTTGCGGCACTTCGTGCCTGGTTGCGTTCGCCTTGCAGGCTCTCTGGCTGCGCTTCGCTGCCTCTCTCGGTTTTAGACATCTGTGCATCGCTAACAGATTCACTCAAAAGCACGTCTTCACGTAGTGACTTTGGTCAAACTAGACGCAAGTTCTTTCATATTCTCGATGCTCGGCTCTTTAATCAATTGATTAAACTGTTTCAAACTTGGTATTTTAGTACCCAAGAGACTAGAAATCATTTGTTTCGCTGGTTCAATCAGTTTGACCATTCTAGTTTCAAAAGCACTTGGTGTATATGATTCTTCATGGAAACCATTAATCATTCCTTTGTAACCATTAATCACACTCAAGCCTGAAATAAAAGCAGCATAAATATTTTCTACAAAACTATCAATGCGAGGAATCAATTTACCGATGATTGGAGTGAAGGTCAGACCAGCTGACATCAAGCCACAATACTTGTCCTCAACAGCTGAATTCAAACCAGCATTGGCATCATCCAAAGTCTTCTCTTTGAGCTTATCGTCAACATTGTATTTAGATAGAATGGATTTCATTGCTTGGGCTGGAGAGATCTTACCGGCTGCTGAAACCGACATGGTGGCAGCGTTGAGTAGCGGCGCGCCGTAGAGAAATAACTTAGCCATGAAGTTGTTTGGTTCATAACGCTCCACTTCTTTGAACTGAGACAGCGCCCGCAAGCCTCGAAACACAGAGGCAAACAGCACAGGGATATTGGTAAAGAAATTCATAGTACCGATCATCGCCTCCTTGTGTAGTATTAGTTTCTCTGCAGAGATTTTTTTACCATCTGCTGTTTTTCTACCAACAAGATTGAGCACAAAACTAAAAGCATCTTTGACTGGTTTAGGCAACTTGATAACTTGTGATTCAAGGTTGAATGCATTTTCTGCATACTCCAATAAAGAAGTAACAAGGTAGGCAAAATCATCAAGCCTACGGCGAGTTGCTGTTAAAACAATACCCATAACAACTTCTGCAACTGAAAACTTGGCTGCGATGTTTTCGGTAAAATCTTCTCTACTTTTATTGATCTGTTTAATTAAAGACTCTGCTAATAGCCGATCATTATTGTTGGGAAGCTGCGTTACGGTTTTGGCAGCAGCAAGCTCAGGGCTCTTGACTGGCCCTTCCTGTTTCACTGCTTTTGCTTCTGCGTTAATCTGCATTACTTATTCTATTGAGAATGATTCTCATTAGTAGTCCATATCTTAGCTCTTTTTGGTCCTTATTGATAAAGATTCTCAATAAATATTGTTTAATTTTAAGTATTTCTCGTATAGTAAGCCATTAAAGTTGCCAGAACGTCATTGCGAGCGATAGCGAAGCAATCTAGTTGATAGACTTAACTTTTTACTGGATTGCTTCGTCGCTTCACTTCTCGCAATGACAGATCAATTTCCAGATTTACTATATAAGCTAGAATAATCCCAATGCCTGAAACAATCTATGACTGTCTAATTATCGGAGCCGGACCTGCCGGACTTGGCGCTGGACTCTACGCCTCGCGCGGCAATCTCAAAACCCTCATTCTTGAAAAAGGAATCGTTGGCGGGCAGTTGCAAGTAACTGCAGAGATAGAAAACTATCCCGGTATGGATCATATGACCGGACCACAAATCTCGGACGCTATGGAAGCGCAAACTAAGCGTTTTGGTTGTGACATTGTAACCAACGCAGCAGTTGACAAGGTTGATCTTGAAGCGCAACCAAAAGTAATTACAACAAAAGAAGGCAATGTTTATAAAGCCAAGACTGTCATCATTTCAAGCGGCTCTGAGCATCGCAAACTTGGAGTGCCAGGAGAAGAAGAACTCTCAGGCAAGGGTGTTAGTTATTGTGCAGTTTGCGACGGTGCATTTTTTAAAAACCGCAAGCTCGCTGTAATTGGAGGCGGTTCGTCAGCAGTTGAGGAAGGTAGCTTCCTTACCAAGTACGCATCCTCTGTAACTCTTATTCATAGACGCGATGAATTGCGCGCTGAAAGAATTCTGCAAAATCGTTTTTTGAATAACCAGAAGACAGATGTGATCTGGGACACAGTAGTTGAAAAAATCAACGGTGATATGCTTGGAGTTACTTCTCTAAGTCTCAAAAATAGTAAGACAGGCGAGACTAGTGACTTCCCTTGCGAAGGAGTATTCATCTATGTCGGGCTTGATCCTAATACTCAATACCTTGAAGGCAAACTCAAAATAGACGGTGCCGGTAAAGTCATCACCAACGAAAGAATGGAAACTAATATCCCAGGTGTTTTTGCAGCTGGTGATATTCGCAACACTCCTCTCAAGCAAGCCGTGACTGCGGCTTCTGATGGTTCGCTGGCGGCGACTATAGCGATTGGCTATGTTGAGAGCTTAGAACCAGTCCTGGAAGCCCACTAACTGCGTTACACTCCTCAAAATTATCTAACTATTATCAAAATTATCTCTTAATATCTTTATATAAACAGGTAAGCAGGGAGACAATTAATGGGTTATTTAATCAATGGCTCGGGCGGGAAATCAGATCAATCATCGCATAAACACAAACCAAGGGAAGTCTTCAAAAGCTCTCCCCTTAAAGCAAAACTAGATGTTTTCATTAGTGGCTTACACCCAGTAAAGGCTAATTTGCTTAATAGCCTATTAAACTACAAATGTTCTAATTCAAGTATAAAACCTAAGGGGCAGGTGATTATTATTGATGGCATAGGAACAAGTACTGGTAATACCGATAGCGGTATTGAGTTAACGTCGGCCGAAGACAGAGAAGCTGAACGCATAGAAGCTGAACGAGCAGCAGCTGAACTTGCACGTCAAGTAGCAGAAGATGCGTCAAACACTAGAGCAGAACCAGATCCGCTTTATGGTGACCCTGATCAAGTGCAAGCTATCGTAGAAGCAAAAGAGCCTCAAAGCACTCAACTAAGTATAGAAGAACAAATTTCAGAGCTAAATCAAGAAATAGATTCAAACAGAGAAAAGATTGATCAATACAGTCAAGGTTCAAATGCTGCGACAATACTTGGAACTGATCCCAAAACTCAGCTTTATGCAATGAGATTAACTCAAGCTGGTAGATCAGAAACTGCTACCAAACTTCAAGATGCTCAAGCAAAAGACAAGGCTCTTAGTGTCATCTCTAAAAGAACAGACCAACTACTCAAACAAGGTAGAACAGAAGATGCACAAAAACTATTTGATACTATGCGCAAAGATCCAAGCAGTATCTATGGCACTGCTGCAAATCTTGAATCCTATGCAATATCAGCAGAAGGCATGGCAGAAGCTGCTGCCTGGACTCCTCTTTTAACAAGAACTGAAATTGCTCGTAACCATAATTTTGCGGATCTCAGCCTAGATGAAAAAAAAGAACATAGCGTAGAGTTAATGGCAAGACTCGATGAAAACTTAGCTCAATCAACCAACAATTTTGCACTAAATGAAGCCATCCTCACTGAATTAACAGATAAACCTAATGAGCATGTAGATTACTTAGCTTTATTAAGCTCCCCTAGAAAAACTCCAACTGAGGCTTTAACCCAAGCAAAACCACTAGGCTTAAGTCTTCAAACTAAAGTGCTCAGTCCTGTAGAAAAATATCTCGCGCTGCTCAGTCCAGAACAAAAACGAGAAGAAATAAGCAAACGACTCAAGCTAAGAAGCACCTTAGTAGAACAAAGAAAAGATCTATTAGCAAAACAAGCAGCGGCTATAACTCTAATCCAAGCTGGTAAACCTGAATTAGTCCATGATCTTTTTCATTCAAGTGGACCAGAAATACATGAAACAACAAGCACTCTTAGGCAAGATCATAAACTAGAACAAGATTATGCTCTAATGCAAGAATCGCTTCTCGGACTTAGCCCAGAAGAGCAAACAGTAAGAGCAAGAGATTTTGTAACACAAGAGCTTCAAAAAGCAAGAGATGACCTACGCTTACTAGACCAACAAAATCAAGCACTAAGCGTTATTTCAAACGATAGAAGCACAAAAACAGAGCATAGGTTAGCTTCAGAAGATCAAAAAATCATCAACGGGCTTGCCGCAAAGCATATTGAAAGAAGAGCTGATTTACTTTTTGGCTTGCATGATCAATTGACAGAGGGGCTTAATAATGGTGATTATCAATCTGCAGTTCAAGCTATTGATGAAACAGGACAAGAATTAGCAACAGACCTATATACAGATGGGGAGCAAGAGCTTTCAAGTAATGAGCTAAGAAACCGAGACCTTCTAAGAACACCAGCTGAAGAAGAAGTCTTACAAAAGCAACTAGTAAAACTTGAACAAAGGTTTAAATCATTAACTGAAGAGCAAATCAAAGTCGCAAAATCTTTTACGAAAGAGAGTGCAGAAGAACTTGAAACTGTTCTAGCGACAGTTGAAAATAGCTCTCTCAACTTTTTTAAGCAAGATACTATAAGTGTCTTCATGGGCAATCAGGATATTGATTTTGAACGTATCGAAAATTCTCAAGATCATTCCGGTAGAATCTTAGGCTCTCTCGTAGAAGGGCAAAGAGATTTAAAATCCTCCAAAGCTCAATTTAAAGAAAGATCTCAGCTTGAAAACTATAGACGAGGCTTAGAAAATATCATCACCACAACAGATGACAACCTCGATGTTTCAACCAGAAAGTACCAAAAAGCCTCAGGAGAAACCAATCAAAGATTTCATGAACTTGATAATTTTTATGGTGACACTGAAACAGCTTTAAAATTCGTTAGAGATAGTGCCATTATTGCAGGTGCAACCATTGCAACAGGTGGGACAGCAACTGCTCTTGCTAGTTCTTGGGGAATTGGAGCAGCATCACTTGCTGGATTTGGAGTTGGAACCGGAGTTGGAACTGGCATTGGTCTACTTAGCAACACAGCAGAAGAAATCAGTAAAACTGCACATGGAGCTAATAGATTTGAGAACCCTTATCATAATATTGCTGGAAAAACATATCAAGATTTTAAAACATCTGTTACAACTGCTGCTGCAACTGCAACCGGCATAGGCGCAACAAAATATTTAGCAAAAGCTCGCAAATGGGGGAGATTAGCTTCTAGCCTTGGTGGTGGCGGGGCAAGTAGCTTTGTCTCAACAAGCCTTAGTCATGGCATACAAGCAGCTGAAAACAAAGTCAACACTGGTGAATTCAATCTTGACCCGAAACAATATGCAATAGACTTAATGTGGAATAC
Source organism: Candidatus Melainabacteria bacterium (assembly GCA_018695135.1). Lineage (GTDB taxonomy): Bacteria > Cyanobacteriota > Vampirovibrionia > LMEP-6097 > LMEP-6097 > JABHOV01. The sequence goes on from JABHOV010000014.1 coordinate 23,176, forward strand.
CGGCTCTTCTCTTCTTGGTAGTGGGATTGGCAACAAATTTGGTCAATTACAAGAAGCTGCAGGAAAGGGATTAGTAAAGCAAGCTCTTTTACATGGAGGTGAGGAAGTCGTCAGTATCGCTGGTGATCTTGCAACAACATTAGCAAGAGACGGTGAAATCACAGGTCAAGGAGTCTTAGAATCAATGCGTGGCAGTGTTGTTGGTAGAGCACAATCACATTTTGCCCATGCTAACAATCCCGTCAATA
>JABHOV010000013.1 GCA_018695135.1 Candidatus Melainabacteria bacterium
AACACTTAAGCGATCTGAAAAAACTAGGACATGGCTATGTCAATGCAGTGATGCACTTTATTGCCGACCGCTCTTTTGCAAACGCTAAGAACTTACATCGAATCACCAATGCGGTTCGCGAAGAAATCACCAGTGCACAAAGTGATTTCCCCCAGGAACCAGCTTTTGCGAGAACGAGTCACAGTCCTATAGCCAACACAGAAAAAGAAATCAAAGCAGTAGTACATGTCGGCACTATCTTCAATTCAATTTTGCGACATTTGCAAGCTCGACCTTTTCCCAGAATACCTCAAGCACTATGCCAAACTGGATCGCGAACATGCAGCCAAACAACTTGAAGTCTTCTAGTTAATACAGGATTGTGAGGCTAATGATCTCTTCAGCTTTTCTGTAGAATTTATCTGTTAAAATCAGAGACACTATGGCAATTAGACCTGACGAAATAACTAGAATTCTTAAAGAACAAATCGCGGAATACAAAGACTCAACTCAGATTACTGAAGAGGGTTCTGTACTTAGTGTGGGTGATGGTATCGCTCGTATCTATGGTTTGCAGTCAGCGATCAACGGTGAGTTGATTGAGTTTGACGACAACGAAAAAACTCAAGCCATGGTTATTAACCTTGAGGAAGACAACGTTGGTGTTGTTTTACTTAGCAAGGGTCTTAACATCCAAGAAGGTACAGCCGTGAAATCCACTGGTCGTATTGCTTCTATTGGAGTGAGTGATGAAATTCTTGGTAGAGTAGTTGATCCAACTGGAACAGCGCTTGACTCTAAGCCAGCTATCACGGTAGACAAATTTATGCCACTTGAAAAAGTAGCACCTGGGATTATCAAACGTAAGTCAGTGCATGAGCCACTTCAAACTGGAATTACTGCAATCGATTCAATGATTCCTATTGGTCGCGGGCAACGTGAGTTGATTATTGGTGATAGACAAACTGGTAAAACTGCAATTGCAATTGATACTATTTTGAACCAAAAAAATGTACCTGAAGCTGATAGACCAGTCTGTGTCTATGTTTCAATCGGACAAAAGAGTAGTTCTGTAGCGCAAATCGTCAAAAGACTTGAAGAAGAAGGCGCGATGGAATACTCAGTAGTAGTTCACGCTGGTTCAACTGATACAGCTGCTCAACAGTTTTTGGCTCCATTCGCTGGCGTTTCAATTGCTGAGTACTTCCTAGAAAAGGGCAGACATGTACTTTGTATCTATGATGATTTAACTAAGCATGCATGGGCTTACCGTGCGATGTCACTTTTACTTAGAAGACCTCCGGGACGTGAAGCATATCCTGGTGATGTGTTCTATTTACACTCTCGTTTACTTGAGCGTGCTTGCAAGGTCAATGACGAGCTAGGAGCTGGTTCAATTACTGCGCTTCCTATCATTGAAACTCAAGCTGGTGATGTTTCTGCTTATATTCCGACTAACGTAATTTCAATTACGGATGGCCAGATATTTTTGGAGACCAATTTATTTAACGCTGGTATCCGTCCAGCTATCAACGTTGGACTTTCTGTTTCACGTGTTGGTGGAGCCGCTCAAACCAAGTGTATGAAGAAGGTCGCTGGACCACTTCGTCTTGGTCTTGCTCAGTTCCGTGAGCTTGAAGCATTTGTACAGTTTGCTTCTGATCTTGATGAAGCTACTCAAGCACAAATCAATCGTGGACAAAAACTAGTTGAACTTTTGAAGCAAGCTCAATACTCGCCGCTGACTGTAGGTCAAATGGTAAGTTTGATTTTTGCTGGTGATCGCGGCTTGCTTGATGATGTTGACACTGACAAGATTGCTAGATTTAAAGAAGAATGGTTCCAATATTTTGAGTCTAACCATGCAGAATTGAAGAAAACTCTTGACGCTGGTACTGGTCTTAACGACGATATTATTAATGAACTTTCTGGTGCTTTGACTAAGTTTAAAGCTGACCTATTTGCGTAAACAAAACCGGTTACAACAAACAAACTAACCGTTACGTTAGTAACACCGGGTGATAACACCGTAACGCTTTGTATATACGTATTAGCAAAGCGTTACGGCGTTATCACCCGGTGTTACTAACGTAACGGTTCTTCTTAATTGAATATACCCTAGTGGGGTATATTCTACAATAAAGCTTAAGCTATTAAAATTAGATCAAATTTCAAGTTGTGACATGCTAGGATTGACAATTCTAAACGAGACACAACCATGGCTACAATTACATTACTAGACAAACAAGGCAAAAAATCATCAAAGGGTCAAGAGATCAGCGATGCATTATTTGGCCTTCAAATTAACGAACATCTTTTATACCTAGCGAAAGTTAGACAAGAGTCTAATGCTCGTGCGGGAACTGCTCACTCTAAGACCAGAATGGAAGTTCGTGGTGGTGGTGCAAAACCATGGAAACAAAAAGGTACGGGTAGAGCTCGTGCTGGTAGTAGAACCTCTCCAATTTGGCGTGGTGGTGGAGTGATCTTTGGTCCTCGCAACACTGTCAACTGGACTAAAGGCATGAACAAGAAAGAATCTGCCAGAGCTATCGTTTCAGCTTTATTACTTTTACAAAAAAATAGCAGGTTAACTGCTATTGAAGATCTTGCAATTGCTAATGGTAAGACCAAAGAAATCGCAAGCCTAATTGAAGCAAGCGGCTTTGCAGGACAAGAAGTTGTTTTTGTTGTTGAAACAGCAAGCGACAACACTACGCTTCTTAAAAGAGCAGCTAATAATTTAATCAAAACCAAAGTACTTCACGTTAACGAACTCAATGTGAAAGACCTACTTAAGGCTGACCAAGTTATCGTTAGTAGCAAAGCTATTAGCCAAATTGAGGAGAGATTTGCAAATGTCACACGCGCTTGAAGAAGTATTAAAGAAACCCCTAATCACAGAGAAATCTAGTATCGCTGCTAGTACTCTTGGTAAGTACACTTTTGAAATCCCAAAATGGGCAACAAAGAACCACGTTAAAGAAGCTTTTGCTAAGTACTTCCCTGATCACAAAATACTTAAAGTGAACACTGGATCTATTTTTGGTAAAGCTAAACGTAGTCGCAAAGGATACAGCAATCCTGTTGACCGCAAGAAAGCAATCATCACCGTTGAAGGTGAGCATATCGATTATTTTCCTGAGGTTTAATTACTGTAGATCCCAATCAACCGCTAAGTTTTCATTATCATAAGTTGTATTAGCAAGCCAATCTGCTCTTGATTCCGCCAGAGGAGGTTTTTTTGCTTTAGCTTGCAGTTCTTTTTTGCCCTTTGATGACTTGTTTAAATATTTCACTGTTGAAGAACCATCATCAGGCTCTGGAAGCTCATCTATAATTCCGTCATTATCAACATCCCCAGCAGCTAATAACTTCTCAGCTTCATGCAAAGATCGACTCGGACGATTGTCTGTAGCTAATTGTTTATACTTCTTTGTGCCATCTGGATTTAAATGGTCATTTTCTCCAGCTGCTTCTGCTTTAACCGGCGCCGGAGCTCTAGCTGCTGCCAAGTCTTGATCTGAAAATAAGGATAATGGCTTAAACATAGTAATACAACTTATCTTATTAGCTAAGATTTACATGCAATTTTAGCATATCTAGGTATTAGCCCCTAGAAACCATGAATAATAAATTAAATATTCAATCAATATAAGATAGCTACAATAAACCACAGGACTCCTTATGTTACTCAATATCGGAGCAAATTTTATGAGATCCCACAAGGACTCCAGTGGTTCAGTGCCAGCAAGCACTAAACCAAAACCTGCCACGTCTAAACAGGCACCAGCTTCATTGTTTGCTGCCCAAGAAGAAAATGAACATGGCAATCAAGCCATCCATTTTAATCTTAATCAATTTA
>JABHOV010000060.1 GCA_018695135.1 Candidatus Melainabacteria bacterium
GGACACGCTGAAAAACGAAGTTTTTCTAGTCGGGTCCATGAAAAAAGGTTCTGTCCGTGCGACGCACGTGACAGATAAGGGTTGAGACTTTGAATTTTTCAGTGAATCCTTATTGGATTATTCAGACAGCCTCCTAGCGCGGAGATTTTCGGACATGGCAAGCGACTAGGTATAATTACTTGAAAATATATACCATAATTACTTAAATATATATACCACTATTACTGGGAATAATATACTATAATTACTACAAAGGATATACTATCGGTGGCCAAAACTATTGACGAAATCAAACTAGAATCACGTGCATGGCTTGAGAAACAACTAGCCCTAGGTCAGTTTGTTTTTAGCAAAACTAGCCTTGATAAGAGCACACATATTTACTTAGAACAAGAACTAGTCATTGCCGACTTGAACAATCAATATGTTTTTATTAAAGCCGAACATGAATCTAGAACAAACGCCTTTAAAAATAATCTTTGGGTTTTATTATTACAATTCCTAGATCTAGCTTTTGATGACGGTTGGTATTTCACCGGTCACTATGCATATCAATTAAGCGTTGACAATTTTAGTATGAAGCAAAATCAAATTACAATTGCAACCAGAAAAAAATCTAACAATCTAATAGATCTTCCTGGTGAAATCAAAGTCGTTGCTAGTTACGACAAAGAATTTGATTCCAAAGCAATTGAACAAAAAACTTTTTTAGCGACTAACTATACTCTACTAAAACCAGAGCTACTTGTAATCAAGTCAACTGAAACAGAGTACCGCAATTACCAAGATGAAATAATTTCACACTTGAAGAGTAGTGAAAGGGATGAAAGTTTTATACTTGAGTATTTCAATCAAAATAGCCAACCAGTTCTTCAAGCACGGTTAATTGGAGCTTTAAGAGCGATAGATGATTCTACACTTCGCATAGAACTAGAAAAACAACTCAAATTAACCAAAGTCAAAATTTCGATAAGAAATCCTTTTAGCCAATTAACCCTAACTGAATCAAGAGAAAGACCAACTTATCTCAATAGATTTGAATTATCAATGCAAAAAGCTATCAATCAATTAAAGCAAATGGATAAGCCAAGGCGATTAAGCAAAAAACTTGGAACCAAAGACCTTGACCAACTCGTGATAGACGATACTTATCACAGTTTGACAATTGAAGGCTACACAGTCACCAGAGACTTGCTTGAATATCTAAAAAAAGAAGACTCTCTTCCAAATTCCTTTCCAGAAGACCTACGTAATCAACTTGCAGCCAAAGGTTTCATGAATGTCTTGGCTTATATCAGGGAATTAAACAAATCCAAATTTGTAATAAATGAAAGACTAAGTTATAAATTATTTCAAGAACTTTGGAAGCCTTCAATTTCAGCCAACCTAGTAAGAGCTGAACTTGATGTTTATAGAAAACATATGGTTGCAATTATAGGTGCCCAATACGTACCACCAGCACACGAAAAAGTCCCTTATATGTTAGATGAAGTATTTGATTACTTGCATAAAATAGATAATGGCTTTGAACTTGGTATCTTTTTACATTTCTTCTATGTCGGAGTTCACCCCCACGGTGACGGCAACGGTCGAATCTCTCGCTTCCTTATGAACCTTGCCTTTATCCAAGATAAATATAAATGGCTTACTATTCCTTCTGAAGACAAGAAGAACTACTTTGCTGCTCTAGAAAAATCACAACTAGAGGATAATATTAGTTATTTTGCTGAATATATTAAATCCCAATACTAAGTACCAACAATAACTAAAGCTCATATATTTACAAACAGGTCCTTCGTTGTAGTAAAATAGGAGCAAGTGATGAAAGTCAAACCAGTAGAAGCAAGAACTGTCAATACGGTTCAATGTGTATAGACTGAGCTAAAGAAATTTGATCATAGCAGCCAAAACAGTAATGCCAATTACCATCATGCCACCTAGTTTGATAATGATTTCTTTTTCCAAGAGTTTTATCTGAGAACCTAGGTTAGTCTCAAGCTCCATAATTCTAGTCTCAAGCTTATCATCAAGCTCTTTAATTCTAGTCTCAAGCTTAGTCTCAAGCTCTTTAATTCTAGTCTCAAGCTTGACATCAAGCTCCTTGATATCTCTTTTCAATAATAATTCTGTTTCTTTAAGAGCTTGTTTTGTTACTAATTTATCACTAATAAAATGGATGAAAATCTCAA
>JABHOV010000020.1 GCA_018695135.1 Candidatus Melainabacteria bacterium
ACCCCTATCTCACATAACCCCTCAGTGACAGCAGTCACCGGCGGCACTGGCTGCGCCAGCACCGCCTGATCTCGCGTTGGCAACACAGACTCAGGCACTACCGAAACCGCCTCGCCAGAGCAGTGGCTCTGTCTCGGCTGGACACAAGTGTGCGCAGAGCTAAGGGTAAGTGCTTGCGAACCCCCCACTTAGTTTGGGTTTACTTTCTTTTGTTTAACGAAGTCGTCTCAGGGCTGTTGAGCAGGATGTTCACAATCCTGTCAACTTGATAGTCAGTGTTCAATAAGTGATAGTGAGCATACTGCAAGCCCGGAGACAACTTCGTGGAAAAAACACAAGGGTGTCAACGACGACCAAAGGGAGGAGGCGACTAGTTTTACTCTAGTATTAAACTCCAAACTAAAAAGGGGGAACATCTACAATCATTCATTGCATTCAAAAAATGATGTATTAAACTACTTTTGCGATTCATTGACTTGTCTAACTAAAAGGTTGAAGTCACAAACTGCTGTGTTGAACTTCTATCTTTATGCGTTACGCTTCGAAATTCGTGTATTGCACTCCTGCAATCATGTAGTGGGCTCCCTTGATCATGTATTACACTGGTTTTTTAATTCAGTACACTTCATTTTTTAGGTAGTGACCTTTTTAGTCTATGTATCACGTATTTCTTGGCGTGTATCAAGCTAATCCACTTGGTGAGCGGTCTTTAGTAAAGATGTAATGCTTACAAAGACCGGGTTTGAGTATTTTAGACTCCATGATTTGAAATTAACCCCTTAATTGTTTTATAATCATTACCATTCATTTTGTTAAGAAAATATAAGAGGAGGCAAGCAATGGATAAGCGAGAAAATATGAAAGCGAAGATGTTCCGAGGGGTCAGAGAGGTTCTTGACAGGAATCAAGCCGTGATAGAAAAGATCCCGGCGTTTCAAATGTCGTATACAGACTTTAAAGCAGCGGTTGCTAATATCGACGCAAATGATCAAAAATACCAAAACGTAACTAATGGTGTTACTAGCAAAAAAGATGAAATTGAAGATGCTCTAATTGAGACATTACTATCACTTAGTTCTTCAACTTCTGTTTTTGCAAGACGAACTGGTGACAACGCACTAAAAGAAACTGTCAAAGTTAGACCTAGTCGCTTGAAAAGAATGAGAGATATGGATCTATTGACGAAAGCTAAACAAATCCATGGATCAATCTCGACTAATGAAGCCGGACTTGCGAAATACGGTGTATCTAAAAATGACATTGATAATCTTGGTAAAAGAGTTGCTGATTTTGAAAAAGCAATTCAAGTCCAAGAAGATAGTTTTGCTCAAGCAAAAGCTGCTCGTCAAGATTTAGGTGAAGGTTTTGAATATGCTGAAGACATTATCAATGAAGAATTGGATCAACTCATAGAAAGAATAGCTGAGGCTAATGCTAATTTCTACAAAGATTATCAAACCAATCGAAGGCTTGAAGATTTTTAGTTTGTTTAGGGTGCCGCTTCAGCGGCACTTTTCTTTTTTATTATAAAATATAGCTCATTAGAGCGTCATAACCTTAGCTTAACCAAGATATTGATAATAGAGGTTATGGGGGATGAGATCTCTACTGTTGATTTTTCAACGACGGTGTATGAATCTAGGCGGACTGAGTCGCCAGTGGAAGAGGAGCTTGAAGAAAAGGAAAAGCCAAAATCTATACCAAAGTCAGAAGATTTAAGCTCTTTGACACATGTAGTCCCAGGGCACAGTAATAGTCCTACAACTCCAACTCAAGCAGTTCAAACTACGCCTACAGAGCAAAGACCAAAAATCAAAGAACCAAGTTCAACAGCCAGTCCTGTACCTGCCTCTCCCGAATTAAAAAAAGCAAGTGCTATCGTAGAGAGAAATGCGGTCTGGAATCAAGAAGACAGAGAACTATTTGAACAAAATGCTCAGCCCACTATTAATGAGGCAGAAAAACAAGCCTCTGCTTCAGCCTCAAGATTACACGCCCTAGATCAATCAATCAGGAATCCAGTTTACAAACACCAGAGAACCGAAGACTCAAGTCCCATATTAGAGCAGGAGAGATATAAAAATATTTATGAATCTTCTTTGTCAATATCAAGAGCTAAGGTATTAAGACAAAGACAGGACTTAATTCAAGCTGGTGTAGATTTACAAACACGCAACCAAGAGCTACAAATTGTTGAAGAAATGGGGGAGACTCAAGCTGCATTACAATTAGCAAACGGCAACAGTGTCAGTGTTCCTATTACAGTCACTATCCAGGCACCAGAAGATTTCAAAAGTACCGGGAATCTACAACAAGACGTTGGTCAATTAAGGTCTGAATTAGCAGCTGGATACACGGATACACAAGATCAACTTGCAGGACTGACAGCAACAGTTACTACACTCCAAGCACAAATTAATGATCCAGATATTGATACAGAAACCAGGATTAAACTAGGTGACCAAATAGTAGAAGCAAGGGTTCAACAAAGATTACTAGCAAGAGCAGCAGACAGAGTCCATCAAACCCACGCAGCAATAACTGGAATGATGGATAGAGGGGAATATCAACAAGCAAAAGATGTATTAACTGGACAAACAGGACTGAAACTAACAGAATCTTTTGGATTAGACCTTACACAAAAAGTGAGAGGGCAAGAATTACAACAAACTAGAGGTGAAGCATTAAGAGAAATAACTCAACTTGGAAATGAAACCACAGAAGCCGCGGAAACATTAACAAGCTTAGCAACAGGTGCAGGTAATAATGCAACTGAAACAAAAAAAGACTCTGCTGAAGTTGGCGTGGTAGGAACTGTTTTTGGTCACAAGGCCGTTTTACAAGATCAGTTAAAACTAGAACAAGGTTATCAAACACAATTAGAAGCTACTAGAGATGAACTCAATACAGCCAAAGTTGAAGCAGCACAATTATTAGCAGAGGGGAAAATATTCGAGGCTCGTGATAAATTACGTGAAGCTAAGCAAGCAGCACTGAATCAAAGAGACAATGCTGGTAAAGCAATGTTTCAAAACTATGATGCATTAAATCAAAATCTAAAACAAGTAGATTCAAGACTGGCTACCGCTGAATCTGTAACAAGGGGGGCAAAAACAGTTGCCATTATGAGTACAGCTGCAGCCGTTGCAATTGGTACAGCTGGGACTGGTACAGGACTGATATTGGCAGCAACTAAATTTACGGCTGGGACTGCAGCAGGTTTTGCTACTGGAACTGTTATAGATGGTGGCGTAGCTGCAACCAATACTTTTGCTTACGGGAAAGATGGTAACGAACAATTGAGATTAATGTTAGAACAAGCACCAAACAATCTCAAACAAGCAGCTCAAGGAGCAATGAGTGCTTTAGTTAATCAAGGGGTAACTAATTTGGGTTCAAAAGCTTTTGCTAAGGTTTTTGGTAAAGCACTTGAAGCTAGTCCTAGATTACTGCCATTTTTACAAGCAGTTACTGCAACTGGTGCAGGAGGTGCTGCTAGTAGTTTTAGCCAAACTGCTGGTGATTTATTAATAGCAAGAACTCAATTTGAACTAAGTTACAACGAAAAATATGCTTCCGAATTAGCACAACTTGGCACAAATCAAGATGCCCGAGATCAATTTAAAGCAGATAGACTAAAGGAAGCAGGATTAGATGCTTTAAGTATGGCAAAGGACTTAAGCCTCAGTACTGGCTTTGGTGTAGCAACTGGTGCTCTAGGAAGCAGCTTTGGACAGGCACAAGTCGGACAAACGGTTTTAAAACAAATTGGCTTGCAGACGGCAGAAGAGGGAGCCAATCTGCTTATTAGTATGGCGGAAGCCAAAGCACGTGGACAAGAATTTGGATCAGACGCATTTTGGGAAACAGTCGCTGGCAACATGGTCGACAAAGCTATGGGTCATAGGCTTAATGGTGAGATGGCTTCAAGAAAAAGGTCAAGAACCGAAACAGAGAGTTCTAGTCCTCGCGCTGATCACGAAGAAGCTTCATCAAGTTCTAGTACAGACCAAAATCCACAAGAGACAAGAAGGTTGAAGGTTGATCTAAATACCAGATCAACAGATACCACAAGTGCAGAATATAAACATCCTGTTCTTGATCAAGATCATGTACAAATAGTCATGCCAGAAACAGGTTTACCTAGCAGCAGAGTAGAAATAGAAGGTGGTCAAAAAGGACTTTATGACACAGGAGTACGATTAAAGATTCAAGGTAGAGAAATTCCAGTGACTATACCAGAAAAAGTAGCTTTAACTACAGGAACCGAGAAGGTGCACCAATCTGAAATTAGTCCCAAGCAAATAGAAGCCCTGGCTCAAGGGTGGCAAGAATTACAAAAAGGTGTAGCAATAGTTAATGGTGATTATGATAGTTCTCGCGGTACTGCTGGTGGTTTAAGACATATGGTCGAAATTCATGCTCAACCGATTACAAACCCTGCTCACTTGATTGACCCAGATACAGGTAAAGTTAAACAAGCATCACAATTTCCACGAACCCTGAATGAAACACAGGTTTTAGAACTAACTCAAGGAACTATGCAGAATGTTGAATCAGCAACGGTAGCAAGAGATGGTTCATTAATGCTAGTAGCAAATATTCCAGAGAACCTTAGTCACTTAACTCCAGGTGTAGACCAGGTTCAAATTATCATAAATCCAAGTGATGGTATAGTCACATTTATGCCAATTCGGGGTGAAGGTATTGTAAGAGCCGCCTTAGTGCACAAAGATATAATACCAAAAGGAGGTTTCGAGATTCAAGAAGGCAAACGAGGACCCAAGATACATAGATTACTAGCAAGAGGAGACGAGTTAAATGACACAACTAATCTTGTTGTAGTTCAGGTTGAAGCTGATGGTAGACATTTTGTAAGAATGGGAGGTAGTCCTCAACTAACTAATGATTAAATTTGGTAGAATAGTGGATTAATATTGAAGTATGATAGAAGGATCAGGAAACCAGGATAAAACAAGAATGAATAGACCAATATCAGGTGGGTTAATGAATAATAACGATGGTTCATTAGATACAACTAATACAGTAGATTTTGATCCCACAAGGTTAATGTCAATGACGGATAGTGATTTAAGGTCACCAAATGAACTTGAAGACTATAGAGCCGATATTGAAAAAAAATCTGAAACTGAAATAACAGGAGATCCTTCTTACCAAATATCTCTGTGTACAGCTTTAAGTGCTGAAAGTGTTACAGATTATTTGGGCTATTTTATGCTCGATCATGATTTTACAAACAAGTTCAATATAACCGGGATGGAACAAAGTAAGCATGATAGTTATATCAAACTAATAACAGGTAAGATAAGTAAAACCAAATTAACATTTTTTAGAGAATTAGTAGCTCCAAATAGTGCTGATACGAATCTAGTTGGTAAAACAAAAGATGTTAAATTAACAGGCTTCGTGACTAACAAAACTTTGATCACCGATACATCAGATGATCATAACTTAAGTTACGGAATAGAACCTATTCGTGAACATTCTAACCCTAATGAGTATAAGATACGAGCTAGGATTCAATCTAAACCACAAAGAGATTTTTATACAGATGAAGTATTTTACTCTTTTCCCGTTGAAATCAATGATCAAGGCAATAGGTTTGTAATACCAGTAGTCATGACTGAAACTATTGCAAAAGAGTCAGGTATTAACCCAGAATCAGATATATTACCAGGCAAGAGTCTTGAGTGTCGGCTCTCATTGCAAGGACGCTTCTAAATTGATAAGCCATAATAGATTATGGTTATTACTGTTTATAGCTAGCCCTTATCCAATTTCATGCAATGGTGACATTATTTTTTCTAACTCAGTAGCAGCAACTCTATAATTGTCATCATCACTATAATTTTCAATCAGATTCTTATAACCTGATACAACTGCAGAACTACTAACTTGTTTTCCTGAATAATCGTTTTTCAATTCTGCAAATCCTACTTGAGCTAATTTCTCTAAATATTGAATTCTTCTGTTTAACTCGGGTTGTGGAATTTTGTGTTCAAGCTCAATTGGCTGATCAAACATATCAACCATAATATCGTTAAATAGCTTCTTTGCTTTTTCATCTAAACTAAACTCTTCCACTTGAGAAAGCCTATCTATAAAACTTTGAAATTCCTCAGGATTCCTTACTTCAAAATGCATGCCATGATTGTGTAGACCAGCCTCTGCAGCGACATCTGCAATTGCTTCAATCTCTCTAGCATGATAGTTTGCCAGACCAGTAAGATGTTGGAAGTTTGCAGTAGAATCAGGATCTACTGCTTGAGAACCCGTTTGCATAAATGCTTCTGAACTATCTAATGATGCAAGCAGAGCCTTTAATAGCACTACAGGATTAGCTTTGCCAAGTTGAACGACTGCAGTATTGATTCCTGGTACCAGTTGATTTAATTCACCAAGGTCACCACCTTCAATCACTCTATCCAGGTAATCACCTAGTTTAGTCGGCAAGGCAACATCACCTTGATTGGAAGCTTTTACTTTTATTCCTAATTTATCCAATAGAGAAAGTGGATAAGCATTTGCTGGTATTCCTGCCATAGAGATACAAAGTCTCAGGTTTAATTTAATTGATACTTGATAGTTGTAGATTATTGAGTGAACTCACCCTATCAATTCTATAAAACAGTACACTTTATATATAAGTATGATCTCAGATAGAACAAACATAGACTCACTCATATCCGGCCCAGGTTACCTGGCTCCAAAACGAGGCCCATCAAAGCTCACTCAAGAAGAACTTGAAGCCGTGCGAGATGCCATCATGCAACACAATGGCAATATCATTGAACCTAGGCTCAAACATATTCTTGGCAACTTTGACGCTGCAGAGATATTCTATATAGCAGAAGAGCTTTCACTTGCAACAACTGTTGATAATTTTCTTGATAAAGAAGATAAAGATACAGCCACTATAACGATTCACTCGGGTAAACAATCAATTAAATTAATGCTGAGCAATATTGAAAATCCAAAATGGGCTCAAGTAATTGATGGCTCTCTACAACCAAGAGATGAAAATCTGAAATCTTTTGATGGTCGTTATTTAAGTTTACCTTTTAGCTTAGGTGAGCATGAACAAACTCAACTTAAAGCTGCAATTGAACTGGCGAATCAAACAAATAGTGAGCCAATCAAAACTGGTACAAGATCCTGGTTGCAATTCTGGAAGCAATAACTTAGCATAGATTATAAGAATTTAACTGGCCAAATTGTGATTGATTTAATAGAATTAAAGCATGAAATACTTTATATACTGCCGTAAGAGTTCTGAAGAAGAGGATAGACAGGTCTTGTCTATCATTGCTCAATTAAGAGAGCTTCGAGAATTTGCCTTGAAAGAAAGGCTTGAAATAGTCCATGAGTATAGTGAGGCAATGACAGCCAAGGCACCAGGTCGTCCTGTGTTTAATCAAATGCTTGAAGCTTTGAGAATTGGTGAAGCTGACGGAATTATTTCTTGGAATCCAGATAGACTAGCTCGCAATAGTCGTGATGGTGGCGAGATTATATATCTAACTGATCAAGGTCATATTAAAGATTTGAAATTTCCTACTTACCACTATGACAGTAGTCCTCATGGTAAGTTTAATTTATCACTGGCTTTTGGGTTTAGCAAACTATATGTCGATAATTTATCACAGAATGTCAAGCGAGGAATTAGAGAGAAATTAAGACGTGGTGAATATCCAGGACCAGCTCCTCGTGGTTACATTAATGACTTGCGTAAGCATACTATCGAGCCGCATCCTGAGAATTTCAAAATAGTACAAACTACTTTAAAGGATTATGCCGACGGTTTAATTACGGTACCTGGCATTAGAGATAGATTCTTCAAGCTTGGTCTTAGAAGCAAGTCTGATAAACCAATTAGCTATAGTACTATCCGTAAAATGCTTCTCAGTCCTTTTTATTATGGTTTGATTCGTTTTCAAGGCGAGCTACATCAAGGAGCACATGAGCCGATGATTAGCAAAGAAATTTTTAACAAGATCGGGTGGCGTTTGAATATGATTGCTCGTGTCATTGATGCGAGTCAACAGAGAAAAAAACAAAAAGG
>JABHOV010000012.1 GCA_018695135.1 Candidatus Melainabacteria bacterium
AGCATTTGCGCAATGGAACAAGATGAAAGAACCAAAATGGTCAAGAGTTCATTATCCAGCAATAGATTTTCAAGACATAATTTACTACTCGGCTCCCAAATCAAAAATGAACGCAGACGGCAAATCTAAAGGATCGCTTGATGAAGTTGATCCAGAAATATTAAGAACCTACGAAAAGCTTGGCATACCTATTGCAGAACAAAAACAATTGCAAGGGATTGCTGTTGATGCAATCTTTGATAGTGTTTCAGTAGCCAACACTCACAAAAAAGCTCTAGCAGAAATCGGCATTATTTTCTGTTCAATCTCGGAAGCTGTCCAAGAACATCCCGAACTTGTTAAAAAATATCTTGGTACCGTAGTACCGAATACTGATAATTTTTATGCCGCACTGAATGGAGCTGTCTTTAGTGACGGGACTTTTATCTACATCCCTCCCAACACAAAATGTCCAATTGAATTATCAACCAATTTCAGGATCAACACCGAAGGCTCAGGACAGTTTGAAAGAACCCTTATCCTTTGTGATGAAGGCAGTTATGTCTCATACCTTGAAGGCTGCACAGCACCAGCCTTTGATACCAATCAATTGCACGCAGCAGTGGTTGAACTAGTAGCAATGAAAGACGCCGAGATCAAGTATTCAACCGTACAAAACTGGTACGCTGGTGACGAAAATGGCAAGGGTGGAATTTATAACTTCGTAACCAAGCGCGGAAAATGCCAAGGTGACAATTCCAAGATTTCTTGGACACAGGTTGAAACCGGCTCAGCTGTCACTTGGAAATATCCAAGTTGCATACTGCAAGGTGACAACTCTATTGGAGAGTTTTACTCAGTTGCACTTACCAACAACATGCAACAAGCAGATACCGGCACTAAAATGATTCACATTGGCAAAAATACCAAGTCAACGATTATCAGCAAAGGTATTTCAGCTGGCAAATCAGAAAACACTTATCGAGGGCTAGTCAAGATCGGACCAAAAGCCCAGAACGCTAAGAACTATACTCAATGTGACTCAATGTTGATTGGTTCCAATTGCGCAGCTAATACAACTCCTTATATAGAAGTTAGTAACAACAGCGCCAATATAGAACACGAAGCATCAACTTCTAAAATATCTGAAGACCAATTATTTTATTTACAACAAAGAGGCATAAGCATGGAGGATGCAATCAGTACTATCATTAGTGGCTTTTGCAAAGATGTCTTTAAAGAACTACCTGGCGAGTTTGCAGCTGAAGCAAACGCACTAATGAGCCTCAAATTGGAGAACTCTGTAGGATGATTAGCACAACCGTCATTGCGAGCGCTAGTGAAGCAATCAAATGCAAAGATAAAGACTATCCACTAGTTTGCCGCGTCGCCTTAAGGCTCCTCGCAATGACGACAAAGGAAGATATATAATGACCGAAACAATACTTAAAATAGAAAAACTCAAAGCCGTAATCGATACTGAAGAAGGCAAAAAAGAAATCCTCAAAGGACTAGACCTTGAAATCAAAGCCGGTGAAGTGCACGCAATCATGGGACCAAACGGTTCTGGCAAAAGCACCCTCTCTAAGATCCTTGCCGGCCATCCTGATTATGAAGCGACTGGAGGCTCAGCTCAATTCTTAGGCAAGAACTTACTAGAGCTTGCAGCAGAAGACAGAGCCAATTCAGGCTTGTTTCTTGCATTTCAATACCCAGTAGAAATCCCCGGAGTAAACAACTTGAACTTCCTTAGAATGTCTTATAACTCCAAACAAAAATACCAAGGCAAAGAAGAAATGGATCCACTTGATTTTGATGATTTTATTGAAGAAAAAATCAACGTGCTCAAAATGGACTCTAGTTTCCTCGATCGTAACCTCAATGAAGGGTTTTCTGGTGGGGAGAAGAAGAAGAATGAAATCCTACAGATGCTAGTACTTGATCCCAAGCTTGCAATACTTGACGAAACAGACTCTGGACTTGATATTGACGCACTTAAATTAGTAGCCGAAGGGATCAATAATTTCAAAAACGAAGGCAACGCGGTACTAATAATCACTCACTACCAAAGACTACTTGATTACGTTGAACCAGATTTTGTGCATGTACTTAGTGGCGGTAGAATCATCAAGACCGGTGACAAATCACTAGCACTAGAGTTAGAAGAAAGTGGATACGCAATCTCATGACAAAGACTCCAATAGATTTCGAAGAAAAAATTATCAGAGATGCTTCAAATACCATCTCCCAGCTTCGTTTCATACAAGATCGTAAACAACTAGCTCTAACCAAGCTCAAAGACTTGAATTTTCCTTCTCGCAAGGACGAAGACTGGAAGTATTTTGATTTCAATGACATTCTTGGTTTTGATCAAAACGCACAAGACCGCCAAATTGAAGCAAAAGATCTTGCAACCCTCATTGACAAGTACGTCTACAGAGAGACTGTGAGTAATTTAATCGTCACAATTGACGGCAACTACTCTAAAGAACTTTCTAATTTCAAATCTGAGCAAATCAAAATTGTTAATTTCAATAAGGCTGAAGAAATTGAAGCTCAGCCAGAGCTCAAGTCAATTACAGAGAAATTCTTTGCACAAAACCTCGAACAAGAGACTAAGTATTTCAAAACAGTAAACACAATACTTATGGATAGTGGTTTCTTGCTACATATTCAAAAGAACTACAATAGTCAAAGCCCAATACAAATACTGCATATTTCAACCAAAGCCAACTTTAATCAAATTAGATCATTGATTTATGCTGGCACAAACTCAAAGACCAACCTAATAGTCAATTACATTGGTCACGAGGCAAGCAAGTACTTAACTAATGCAGTTATCGAGACCTATCTCGATGATGGTGCCGAGCTCAAGCTCGACAAAATCCAAAACGAATCCAAGCAATCAACCTGCCTCTACAACTTAGAAGCAACACTTTGCCGCGACAGCAACTTTGAATTCAATTCATTTAGTTTTGGAGCCAAATCAAGTCGCGATGACATCAATATCAATCTTAATGGCGAAGCTGCAGATGCTTCTATCAATGGTCTCTATGTAGTTAACGGCGATCGCAAATCACATCACAAAGTAGTAATCAATCATAATGCTCCGCATACAGAAAGCAGCCAACTCTTCAAGGGGATCTTGCAAGACCAGTCTAGGGCGGAATTCAACGGGCTAATTGAAGTAGCTAGAGCCGCACAAAAAACTAACGCCTTGCAGCTCAATCGCAATCTCTTACTCTCAGACTCAGCCCATGTAGATTCAAGACCTCAACTCAATATCCTTGCTGATGATGTCAAATGCGCTCATGGATCGACAGTTGGCAATATCAGCCAAGAAGAATTGTTCTACCTAAATAGTCGTGGATTAAGTGATCTTGAAGCAAAAGCAATACTCACCTATAGCTTCTGCCAAGAAGTTATTGACAAGATCTCGATAGAGTCAGGAAGAAACTACGCTAGCAATCTTGCCTTTGCAAGCCTTGGTGCTGATCATCATGGAACTCTAGAGACACTTGCAGAAAACAAAAAATTCAAACACTCGCGCTATGACTAAAACAAGCAATATCACTCAAGCCCGCAAGGACTTTCCAATACTTGAACAGCATTGCTACCTTGATAGTGCTGCTACTAGCCAGAAGCCAGTGCAAGTAATTGAAGCGATGAAAGAATTCATGCTCAATTCAAACGGCACCGTAAGAAGAGGGGTCTATGAGCTTAGTGTTCAATCAACACAAGCCTTTGATAATGTAAGAACCAAGGTCCAAGACTTTCTTAATGCTAAATCATCTAATGAAATCATCTTCACCAAGGGCACTACTGAGTCTATCAATATGCTCGCTTATTCATTTACCGAATGGTTGAGATTGGGGCAAAAAGAAATTACCAAAACTAGTGATATTGATTCCGGTAACAAATCCACAGCTGCAGAAATTCTAATCAGCGGACTAGAGCACCACGCCAATATAGTTCCATGGCAAATCCACACTAATAGAATCGGGGCGACTCTGAAATCAATCCCGGTACTTGACAATGGTGAGCTGGATCTAGAAGCCTGCAAAACACTCATCGCAAACGGCAAAGTCAAACTAGTCGCGATTACTGCATTGGCGAATTCAACTGGTACAATCGTTCCAGTCAAAGAGATCACAGAGCTTGCCCACCAACACGGAGCTTTAGTTCTAGTGGATGGCGCTCAGGCTGTGGCTCATCAAAAAATAGATTTGCAAGATCTTGATGTTGATTTCTTTGCTTTTTCTGGACACAAGCTTTATGGACCAACCGGCATTGGAGTGCTTTATGGCAAAGAAAAATACCTAAACGCCATGCCTCCTTATCATGGTGGTGGTGAGATGATAGACAAAGTCACTCTAACCGAAACAAGTTTTGCGCAAGCACCTTTCAAATTTGAAGCTGGTACCCCTCCTATAGTTGAAGCGGTTGGCTTAGGGGCTGCGATTGACTACATTAACAATCTTGGTATTGAGAATATCTCTCAATACGAACACGAACTCTACAGTTACGCGCTTAGTAAAGCCAAAGAAATTGAAGGACTTAAAATCATAGCTAGCACGGAAAATAAAACAGGCATTATTAGTTTTGTGTTTGATGATATTGGTAGCTTTGATATTGGTACTATGATGAACGAACATGGCGTTGCAATTAGAACCGGTCATCATTGCGCGCAGCCAGTCATGGAACGCTTTGGAGTGGATTCAACTGCGAGAATTTCCATTGCGTTTTACAATAACAAAGAAGATATAGACAAGTGCTTTGAAGCACTAGCAAAAACGGTAAGGATATTCAGATGAGCCCCAAAGGGAGTTTACAAAAGAGAAAATAATTATGATACTAGAAGCAAACGACATAGAAAACTTACTCAAAGAAAGCCTCAAGGTAGACTTTGTAGAAGCAATTGACCTCAAGGGCGGTAATCACTGGCAAGTAAATGTCGTATCAAGTGATTTTGAAGGACTTGCAAGAGTGAAACGCGAGCAACTAGTGCAAAGAAGTCTCAAAGATTTATTAGCAAATGAGAGCATACACGCTCTTATAGTTAAAGCAAAAACAAAGGATGAAGCTTAGTCTCTTGTAATGGCAAGGCAGCAAAAATCTAACGCAGGGGATAAAAACAAAAGGAACGAAATATGCAATTTGGACAAGAATTAAGTAAAGAAACACTACCTGAAGAACTCAAAAAAAGATTTGATGAAATCACCAGCAAAGACAAAGTCGTACTCTTCATGAAGGGCAACAGACAGATGCCTCAGTGTGGATTCTCCGATACTGTAGTCAAGGTGCTGAACTTTCATGAAGCTGAGTATCAAACTTATGATGTTTTAAGTGATCCGGAGATAAGATCTGGAATGAAAAGCTACTCTGAGTGGGCTACTTTCCCCCAACTCTATATCAACAGTGAATTTATTGGTGGCTGCGATATCATCATGGAAATGCAGGAGAATGGTGAAATGGCTACTGCACTCAAGGCATAATTGCTTCATAACTAGATCTTAATATCAATATGATCCAATGTTACTGAGGTAATAAGATCATGGCAACAAGCAATACAACAGGACTTGGCGGGACAAGTGGTACTTTAGGTGGCACTGGTGCAGGCACATCCAAAGTAATCAAAGCTTCTACTCTTACTAAGGGAAATAACGCTGAAATTACTGGCGCAGAGATTGCCAAGAAAACAGCTCCAGATCCAAATGCCGATACTACTTTTACAGGAACTCAAATAGGACAACAGCTCCTAGCAAATGCTTTTTCTAGCCCAGGCTTTGGAGCTATGGGTCCACAAATCCAAGCGACACCACCAGGAGGAGTAGATCTTGGAGGACTTGGCGACATTGGCAAAATGTTTGCTGGTCTCGGCGGAAGCTCCAAGGCAAAAGAAAAAGATGGCGATGACAAAGAAGCTAAAGATGGAGATGGCAAAGAAGTCGCAAGCAAAGACGACGATGATGATGACAAAAAGTCTAAAGCTTCTTGTCCTAACGGCAACTGCAGCCTATAAGTAATTTTCGAGTAATTTTCAAAACAATCTCTATCACTCAATTATTACAATTAAATAGCAAAGTATTCGGCAGGCTTTATATGCCTGCAAAATTTTCTCGACCGGCATGGCCCAACGGATTAATCTTTTGTCGCAGTCAAGCAGCTCCAAAATCTTAACCGTGAGCTCCCGTCCGGATCGACGAAAATTGAGGCATATAAACTACCTGCTCCTTGCTCCAGAGACTAAGTTAAAATACATTAGGTTGCCTCTCTCTATACCTCTCAACAACTGAGGATGCTAAAATATACCCATGGCAAAAGAACTGTGGCAAATAGACCAAGAGCATATTTGGCACCCCTATACCCAACACGCAATCGCTGACAAGCCGCTACTAGTCAAAAGAGCGAAGGATGAATTTATAATTATAGAGAATGAAAACGGACAAGAAGTCAAACTAATTGATGGCATAAGTTCTTGGTGGGTCAATATCCACGGACATTGTAATGAATATATCAATAGCAAAATCAAAGAGCAGCTTGATAAACATGAGCAAGTAGTTTTTGCTGGCTTCACTCATGAGCCAGCCATTAGATTAATAGAGAAACTACTACCTTTGTTACCCAAACGAGACCTTCACTCTGAAAAACCAAGACGGTTAAGCAAAGCATTTTTTTCGGATAATGGTTCAACGGCAGTAGAAGTTGCAATCAAGATGGCAATTCAGTACTGGCAGAATAATGGGCAAGCTAAACGTCATCGCATCATTGCCTTTAAAGATAGTTATCATGGAGATACTATCGGCACAATGTCAATTGGCGGTACACCGACATTTCATCAAGCATTTAAGAAGCTCATGTTTCCGGTGAACTTCGTTGATTCTCCGAGTCCTAAATTAGTAAACCCAAATCAAAAACTCAATTTAATTGAAAGACAAATGGTCAAAGAAGAAGCCAGAGAACTTGCTGAGCAGAAGGCTCTTGAACAAATTACTATTTTGATGAACCATTTCCCTGGTGAGATTGCAGCAATTGTAATAGAACCTCTGGTACAAGCAGCCAGTGGCATGAAATTTCATAGACCTGTGTTTTTGCAAAAACTCAGAAGATTAGCTGATCAAGCCGGCATATTTATTATTGCCGATGAGGTCTTTACTGGCTTTGGTAGAACCGGCAGTGACTTTGCTTGCCAGCAAGCAGCAATCGTGCCTGATATCATCGCACTCTCCAAAGGAATCACTGGCGGCTATATGCCAATGGGACTTACTGTATGTACTGAGGAGATTTATTCAGCCTTCCATTCTAAATCAGCATCCAAAACATTTTTTCATGGTCACTCCTATACCGGCAACTCACTGAGCTGTGCTGCGGCACTCGCAAGCCTTGAGCTTTATATCAAAGAAGATAGACTCAAGGACGTGAACTACATCAACATGGTGATGCAAAAAGAACTTCCTGAGCTAATCCAACTTGATTGCGTCAAAGACGTGAGAATTATGGGAGCAATTGGAGTAATTGAATTTAACACGGATACTGGTTATCTTTCAGAGCTAGGACCCAAACTCACTCAAGCCTTTTTGGAGAGGCAAATCCTTCTCAGACCACTTGGCAATGTGCTTTACTTCATGCCTCCTTATACTATTTCAATTGATTCTCTAAATTATTGTTTACAAACTATCAAAGAACTTGCCCAAGAGTTAGCAGAAGAAAGCTATAATGTAGTAAAACAATGAATTTCCTTGAATCTAGCTTCAATTCTGTAACTGAGCTTTCCTCCTCTCAGCCCATGGGCTTTGTTATTGCCTGTTTGATTAGTCTTGCTATCACTCCGTTTATTAAAGAGCGCGCCAGTATGCTGCAACTGGTGGACAGAGGCGAGGGTAGAGCCTATCCCAATATCCCAAGACTCGGCGGTATTGCTATTTTAATTGCATTGATTAGTACAATCGGTTTTTACCTGATAGTCTATGGTCGCTACACCCCCTCTGGTGTTAAACACCTTGAGCTTGAAGGAATGATTGCTGGTGCCTTGATTATTTTTTTTATTGGATTATTTGATGACCTTAAACCAATCCCTGCTCCAATCAAACTTGCAGGTCAAGTGCTTGCAGCCGTAACAGCTTGGTTGATGAATGTAAGAATTGAGTTTCTCGCTAACCCAATTCACTATATTGATCATGCCAGGATTGCAGCAGTGCCGCTTGATGATATTGCCAGCTTGATTACTACAGTGATCTTTATGGTGGCAATCACTAACGCCATCAACTTGATAGATGGCATCGATGGGCTTGCTGTTGGAGTGACAATAATTTGCTGCGCCGCTAGTTGGGCGATCAATCTAAGTCCAATTCTCAATCAACCTGCTGGAGCGATTCTTGCAGCCACTCTTGCTGGCGCTTGTTTTGGATTCCTGCGTTACAACTTTAATCCAGCCAGGATTTTCTTAGGGGACAACGGTGCCTACTTGCTTGGCTTCTTGCTTGCCTGCATTTCTTGCATTGGACTAACCAAAAAAGTAACAGTAGTTACTCTCTCACCAATTATTGTTTTGATTTTTGCTCTACCTTTAATCGATATCACTTTAGCGATTCTAAGACGCGCCAGCAAAAACAAAGCCATCATGAAACCAGATCTCGAGCATCTGCATCATCAATTGCTAAATAGAGGCTTTAGCCATAAACAAATCAACTATCTTTTTTATGGAGTTACTTTCATTGCCGGACTAATAGGTACATAC
>JABHOV010000087.1 GCA_018695135.1 Candidatus Melainabacteria bacterium
AGTGACGTGACACTGCCTGCACACCAGCCCAGAGACGACTTCTTAAAACAAAAGAAGAAAGACAGAGAGAGCAGTGGGGGTTTTGGAATCGCCGACCCTTAGCTCTGCGCACACTGCGAGCCAGCCGAGACAGAGCCACTGCTCTGACGAGGCGGTTTCGGAAGCTACTGAGTCTCTGCTGCCAACGCGAGATCAGGCGGTGCTGCCGAAGCCAGTGCCGCCGGTAGCTGACTCAGTGGGTGAGTTATCTGGGGTGATGAGGGAATGGTGGGGGACTTTGGGTACGGCTTGGACTGAGGGAGACGTGGCGCGCTGAAATTCACCACAGGTTCATCGTCGGCTAACGCCTCCTTTTCACCTGACAAGGAATATATCTAATAGAGCTTCGCTAACGCTCAGCCCTATTAGACATATCCTTTTGGTGTGAATTTCAGCGCGCCACGTCTCCCTCAGTCCAAGCCGTACCCAAAGTCCCCCACCATTATAAAAATAAATATCCTCGCCTTTTAAGGTGAGGATATTTATTTTTGTGGGTCAATCAAGGGGCCGCGTCTGCCTTTTTCAGCTTTTTGAAATAAGCTTTTGTTGAGATTATTCAATACGAGTAGGCAGATTCCAGCCTCTAACTTAATTTTTCAAAAAAGCTAAAAAGGCAGACGCGGCCCCTTAACTTCGGCCCCTTAACTTCGCCAAAAACAAACAAGGTTCTGATTGTGCACGCACATGTCAGAACCTTGTTAATTAATTAATTGATTTATTCGTCTTCGTCAAAATCATCTTCGTCAGAATCATCTAGATCTTCCAAATCGTCTTCATCAAGGTCTATATCATCAGCACTTGAATCGTCTTCTGCAATTAACTGTGCATCAGCGTCAACTACTACGTTACTAGTGTCAATGTTATCTACAGGCAAGTTTGCAGCCGATACTGGCTTTATACCTATGATTACTACTAACAAACACGCTAGGGCTATAAGGGTTTTGTACATATTATTTTTCTCCATTTTATGTCGTTCTGCAGCAGATATGCCCAGGTGATAAGTGGACTTTAACCATTCATGGGTTAAAGATTCATCATTTGGACTCACTTTTTGATGGATCTTTAGAGCTGTAAGTCAGTCAAGTAGCGGGGATGCGGTGATTAGCCATCATTTTGGACAACAATACAGACACGATTGTGCAATAAGCATTGACAAAGTAATATTCAAAAAGCTAGAATATGAAGAAAATATAAACAGGTGGGTCAATGGTGATTTACTGTGGAGGAATTAATTAAATGAGTAAACTTGGTGAGATTAGAAATGGCTTGAATAACGCAGCGCGTAGAGTAGGACTGGATGCTGTTAAAGAATTAGATGGAGTTTTGTCTCCCCCAAATGTGTATATTGCTAGAAAAGCGATTAAAGTCCTTACAACACCAATCCACATTGGTAGAAAGGCAAGTGATAGTAGTGATTGGGATCAACCTGCTTTTGTTATAGGTAGTGATACAGCCAAGGTTGGCGATGACGGTGTTGCAGTGGCTTTAAAGGAAACGCAAGGTGGTAGAGACTCAATAGCAATTTCTTTAGCTGGTAAAGCTCAGACTGAATCTGGTGGCTCAGCGGTTTCGGTTACTGGAGCTGGTGCTCAGAGTGGTGAGCAATTTGGCGAGGTCTATGTGACTGATTTCTATACTAAAAAAGAAGCTGCGGCTTGTATCTGTGATTCTCGGCAACTGCTAGGCAATACTACTTTAGCTTTGGCGGCATAGCAATAATCAAGGTCTTTAGTTTTTGCAACAAGTTAATAAATCCCATACTGATGCAAATTCAATTGATGCCCTTCTCCATCAATAAGCCGCAAAGTTATATTTGAATTGTTACGTGCCAGTATATCTTTGATTTTACTGGCGTGTTCAACTGGAACTACGTCATCTAGGCTGCCGTGGACGATGATAATTTCCGCTGCGCGGATTTTAGAGTAGGCGTCTTCTTGATTCCATAGTTTTTTGAGAAAGGGCTGGGCGCGATTGGCATCAATGCCGGCGGCTTTGAGACTATCGACTGTGTCTTGGTCGCGGTCGTTGAGGTTAAGAGGAGCGGCTTTAAGCAGCAGGCTGGCAAACTGCTCGCCTATTGGCGCATCTTGATAGATTCGTTTGAGTGAGTGAGCCAGAATAGAAGTACCCAGTGAACTTCCTTCTAGGTATATTTCTTGCATTGGAAAGTCAAGCATGATGGCTTGGATTGTTGCTGTGACGTCATTGATGATAGATCTTTGATCGGCTTTGCCAGGATTGCCCGAATGACCGCGATAGCTAATCATTGCAATATTGAAGCCTCGATCTAATAAGGCAACTGCTCTATCGGCTTTGGCAAAGTTGCCACCTGAACCATGTAACAAGATTTTGATTTTGGAATTGTTTGCTTTTTCAATAAACCAATAACGCAACTCAAGCCCGTCTTGAGTTTTTATGGTTTGCCTTGTTTCACTGGCTTTGCGTTTGGGAAGTTCTCTTTTGAAAATAGTTTGCGCTTCTTTGATCTCTGCTTTGATAATGTCTTGAGCAGATTTGCCATCATAACTAGCTGGGCTATGAAGAAAACCATATGCCCAGTCTTGGACTTTGTCTGCAAGTGGATTTTGTGATTGGGTTTTGTTCATGTTTTTATATTATATTGCGAAAATCTATTTGCTTATTCGAAAATCTTATATAATAGATCTATTGTCAACGTAGATAATGATGAAAGTTCGACCTTTAAGTTTGGTGGCACTAATAGCACTTTCTTCCATCAGAGGAGATAGTCTAGATCAAGTTGTAATCCCCAAGGCGACTAACCAAGTCCTGGATGCTCGTTTGCATAGACCAGTACCGGAATTTGTTTTTGTAATCAATAGAGGGCTGCGTTTGTTTGATGATTGGCAAGCTGGTGCAGTGACTAAGCAGCCAGAGAATAAGGATTTTTGGTCTAGTTGCGTAGTTGGGCTTTGTAATGGTAGCAATGAGCTTATTCACCAGAGCAAGTGTTTGCTTGAAGCGCAGGTTGTGCTTGCTGATGCTTTGGTGAAATTCAATGATTTACCAGAAAAAGAACGAGTTGAATTTTTGAAATTTGTTCGAGATGACCTTGGTTCTAATTATACTGATAAAGAAAAACTCTATATTGAATTTCATTTGGATAATTTAATTCAAATTACTAAGCAACGTAGCTTGCAGATGCTTGATCTGGAAGTATTTAAGCAGTTGAGTTTTGATCATGTGCCGAGGTTTGTTGCTTCTGCTAATGCTTGTTACCACGATAGATGGACTGGACCAAGGCAAGAGTTTCCTTATGTAATGGCACAAAGGTGAGAGTTTTGTTAGAGTTGTAAAGTGATTTATAAAGCCTTAGATATTGTCATAATCCCTCCCCAGCCAGTACTTGATCTTTGCTATCAACTTAATGCAGGCTTGGTAGATAGAAGAATTAATTTAAACCCAATTAATGCAGTGCCACATTTGACTTTGAGCATGGGCGTAATTGAGTCTGCTGATGAAGCTGCTATAACTCAAGCTCTTGAAGCCTTAGCCACAAAATACCGAGGACTTGAATTGAACTTTGCTTCGATTTTTGATGCTGGTTTCACAACTAATAGTGCTTGTGGTTTGGGTATTGAGAAGACAGATGATTTGATGAATTTACATCATGACTCAGTTGCTTTGATGCGACCTTACCTAGAAGATTATTACCAGCCAGATATTTTTGCTGATCATGAGCAAGGATTAGGTGAGTCTTGCATGGCTTGGGTGAAGCGCTTTTATACAGAATGTATAGAAGAGAATTTTGATCCGCATATCACAATCGGTTTTGGTGATCTAGCTGAAATTGAAACCATGAGTTTTAAGGCTGGTCACTTAGCTCTTTATCAATTAGGTGATTATTGTAGTTGTAGGAGCTTGATTGGGGAGTTTGAGCTTAGTTGTACATAAGCTTTATGTTTTTTGAGTTTCAATAAACTATAATGAACAAGATGCCCAAACCCCACTACTACAGCCTCAAAGACTATCTCAAACAGCGCTTTGGTGGCAGGGTTCAGCGTGTCACGCTTGAGGGGGGCTTTACTTGTCCCAATATTGACGGTACAAAGTCAGCGGGCGGTTGTACCTTTTGTACTGATGATGGTTCTAGTTCAGGTGCGCAAAATGCAGGGCTGACAATTAAACAACAGCTTGAAGAGGGGATTAGAAAACAAAGCCAGAGATTTAACTGTGAGCAGTTTATAGCTTACTTTCAGTCTTTTACTAATACTTACGCTGATGTAGATTATTTGCGCGGGCTCTATGATCAAGCGATTGATCACCCGCAAGTCAAAGTGCTGGCAATTGGTACTCGTCCTGATTGTGTGCCTGAAGAAGTGATTGATTTATTTGAGGAGTATACTGCTCGCGGTTTTGAAGTCTGGGTTGACATTGGTGTGCAAACTAGTCACAACATCACACTTGAGAAAGTAAACCGAGCTCACACTTGGGAGGACTTTGTTGATGCAGCACGCAGACTTGCAGCACGCAATAATTCACTACTGAGAATTTGTACTCATGTGATTATTGGTTTACCTGGTGAAACTACTGAGATGGTTTACCAGACTGCTGATAAGTTGGCTCAGTGCCCAATTGATGATATTAAAATTCATCAGCTTTGTGTGTTTAAGGGCACAGCGATGGAGATTGATTATTTAAACGGCGAGCTTGAAGTCTATGAGAACGAGGATGATTATATTCCTATCGTTTCAGAATTTATTCGTAGGATGCCTGCAGGGATCACCATACAGCGAGTGATGGGAGAAGGTAAGATTGGTGAGATTGTTGCACCAGCTTGGGCTGATCATGGCATGAAGAATTTATTCTTGAATAAGTTTTATAAGTACTTAGAAGATAATCAGGTTTATCAAGGAACTCATGTCTCTAGTAGCTTAGCCATGGAAGTGACCAGGGATAGAGCTTAGTGTGTCATTAAGTCGCAAACAAAATTGATTTTCAAATTGATCAAGTAATGGTTCTATTTTAGGATAATCTAACGACTCGTCTTTAACGGAATAGCCAGCTTGAATGATTGCGTAAAGAAGTCTTAGCGGAGATTGTATTCGTTGTAAAATATCATCGCTGAGTTCGTGGCTCTGTGCAAATTCATGCAGAGCTTCTTGTTCAGCCATCTCACCATGCGCTCTTTCATCCGTATTGAGTGTCGTTGGAATATTCTGCGGAGGAATTCGTTTGCCTGTCATTAAGGCATAGACCATAGCAAGTTCGTTTTGCGCTTTTTCCTGTGTGAACACTTCTTGTGGCTTGAAGTATTCAAGGATATCAACGATGATGTTATGTTTGTGATCTGTTTGAGTAAAAAGATCTGTTATAAGTTTGATGTCATCTATTGATTGATAAGAAACATAATGACTGATATCTTCTTGGCGATTGCTTCCTGCTTTTTGTGAAACAAAATCTTCGATTAATTGTTTGATTCTGCCATCGTCTATATTATGAGATACATTGTGTAATAGGCCGTCATACCTTGCAATCCTTCGCTCTATTTCTGGATTTCTTTGATCAGGGATTGCGGCTACTTTCTTAGAGATTTTGGGTGGTTGAGATTCTATTAGACGATTAAAACTATTTTCGAGTCTATTTACTCTGTCCATTAGATGATGAAAAATACCTGTAGCCATTGTTTTACTCCATTTAGCGGGGAATGCTTAAGAAATAATATGGCAAAGATAAGTTTGTGTCAAGCGACTTGCGGTCCAGTCCAGATTTTTTTCTTGTTGCTGATTTCTATCATCTTGTCGATGGTTGCTTTTGCTGGAGCGAGAAGCGGTTCTGGAATTATGATCTCAGTAAACTCTTGATCAAGAGCGTTATAGAGGTTTTCAAGTGAATGATATTTCATGTTGGGGCAAAGTGGTAATGGAAACACAGTTGAGATATCTTTTTCGCGGAAGTCAGCTTGAATTCTTGCAACAAGCCCTTGCTCAGAAAGAATAACGAATTTACGACCAGCAGACTGCTCGACGAATTTGTAGATTTCTGAGGTGCTACCAACGAAATCCGCTCTGCGCCAGACTTCTGGATCACACTCAGGATGAGCAATGATGATTGCTTCTGGGTTAATGATTCTTTGCTTGTCAACTTCAGCAGCTGTGATCTGCCAATGCGTTGGACAAAAACCATCATAGATGTGAATTTTTTTCTCTGGTAATTTGTATTGAACCCAGGCACCAAGACCTTTGTCCGGTACAAAAATCACTTCTTGGCTATCAAGTGATTTAACAATTTCAACGGCGTTAGTTGAGGTGCAACAAATATCAGACTCGGCTTTTACGGCTGCTGAACTATTAACGTAGCAAACGACTGGAGCACCTGGATGTTCTGCTTTGAAGGCGCGAAGATCATCTACGTTGATCATGTCTGCCATTGGGCAGCCTGATTGAATGTCTGGAAGTAAGACTTTTTTGTTAGGACTCAGTAGCTTGGCTGTTTCAGCCATAAAATGAACACCACAAAAAACAATGATATCTGCATCAGTTTCTTGGGCCTGCTTGGAGAGCATTAGGGAGTCTCCAACATAATCAGCAACTCGCTGGACTTCAAGCCTTTGGTAAATATGTGTTAGGATAACTGCGTTTTTGCTTTTTGCTAAATCCTTGATTTTTGCAAATAACTCTAGTTTGTCCGCGGTTCTATCGATAACTGATCGCGCCATTAGTGTTGACATAATGGATAAGTATAGCAACAAACTACTCCATAAATCCCTTAGAACCCGTCTTGAAAGTCCAATAACTTTGTTATGCTCGCCCTCATTTATGCGTAATAAACTTCGGGTAAACACAAAAAGCATATAACGCAAGGGGCTTTTTGTACTCGCATGCCTCGTTCTTGAACTTTCAAGACAGGTTCTTATAACTGCGTTACGTATTTCCGTCGTATTACGGGGACTCAGTTCCACTTGTATAAACTATGCGTATTCAGCAACCCTGAACAATGGCGGCTCAGCCAACTCAGCCTTATCAGAACATGGCAAGCCTTGTACTAAGGAATTTCTGAAGCAGTTTTGCCTCACGGCTTGAGAATTATTAAGTAAATATATAAGCGAGGCCTTGAGATAAGCTATTTGCTAGAATAATAGCCCTTAAGAGATCTAAATCATGGCAGTACCAAAGAAAAATCATTCAAATCAGAGAACAAACCAGCGCAGAGCGAACTGGAAAGGTAAATTAGTAGAAATATCTAATTGCAACAACTGTGGCGCTGCTAAAAGACCTCACCATGTATGTGGCGAATGTGGTTTTTACAACGGCCGCAAATTTAAAGACACTGACTCTGAATAGCGTTAGGCTATGACTAGGTCTTGTCAATGATCAGTTACTTATCTAAAAAATTCATATCAATTCTACTAACCTTTTTTTTATTAGTTAGTGCAAGTTTTTTTATGCTGCGCAGTTTGCCAGGTAATCCTTTTGAAGAGGGCAAGCGGCTTTCTCCAGCAATTATTCTCAAACTAGAAAAAAAATATGGTTTAGACAAACCTTTGGCTCAGCAATATTGTTCATATATCAAGAACCTGCTGCTCAAGGGCGATCTTGGACCGAGCCTTAAATATCCTGATCGTGATGTTGGAGATATTTT
Organism: Candidatus Melainabacteria bacterium; assembly: GCA_018695135.1. Lineage (GTDB taxonomy): Bacteria > Cyanobacteriota > Vampirovibrionia > LMEP-6097 > LMEP-6097 > JABHOV01. The sequence goes on from JABHOV010000087.1 coordinate 7,639, forward strand.
GGCTGATGCAGTGCCGGTATCTTTGTTGCTGGGTTTTTTTGCTTTTGTTATTGCGATCCTTGTTGGCTTGTCTTTGGGTACCGTCGCTGCGCTCAGTCCCAATCGTTTGCCCGGCAGATTAGCTTCTGCTTTTTCTAGTTTGGGAATGTCGATGCCGAGTTTTGTTTTTGCTGGGATCTTGATTTATGTTTTTGCGCTTAGTTTGGGCTGGTTGCCAGTTGCTTTATTAGAAGGTCCTGAGTATTTTATATTGCCGGCTTTGACTTTGGCTGTTGCGCCGAGCGCTTATATCGCTCGAATCACGCGCTCTTCTATGCTAGAGACTTTAGCTAAGCAGCATATCAAGACAGCTCTAGCCAAAGGGCTAAGTTATTGGGATGTAGTGATTGGGCACGGTTTGCGCAATTCTTTGGTGCCGATTGTTACTGTGCTCGGTCCGATTGCTGCAATTTTAATTACTGGTTCTTTTGTGGTTGAATATATTTTTGCTTTACCGGGAATGGGTAAGTATTTTGTGACGGCGTTTACTAATAGAGATTATTTTTTGGTCTCCGGAGTGATAGTGGTGTTTTCAATTGTGCTACTTATAATCAACACAATTGTTGATCTTTTAATTCGTTATTTGAATCCCAAAGCTAGTTCATAAAGATGCAAGAAAAATGTAAAACCTCAACCCTTATCTGACACGTGCTTAGCACGGTCAGGCAAGGGTAGGGATTTTGCATTTTTTAGCGCGTTCTTGTATAACTTGAACCAATATTGCCGCCTCTTCTGTTGCCAGTTACGCTTGAAGAACCGAGTCCTCCGAGTCTTCGGTTACCAGCTGTACTTGATGAACCTAGTTCACCAGTTCTTCTGCCAGCGCCTCTACTGCCTAATTGATTACGTGAATCGTTTGAACGACCTGTTGAGGACAGGCTATTGCGTGTATCGTTGCGGTGAGTAAGATTGGTAAGGCTATTGCGCGTATCGTTACGGTGAGTAAGATTGGTGAGACTATTTCTTGTATCGTTACGGTGAGTAAGATTGGTGAGACTATTTCTTGTATCGTGTCTAAAATTGGTTGATGAGAGTGAGTTTCTGCCTGAAGATCTTGAAGCTCCAATATTGGCTCTTAGTGACCTTGCGCGATCTGCCAAACCACTGACTCTAGAGCCTGAAGCAAATGTGCTCCTCTGAGTATTGCCTGATCGGCCAAAATATCTTCCATTGCCTCCACTAACTCTTGATGTTGCCATGAATTTCTCCTCTAGTAGACTTAAGGG
>JABHOV010000047.1 GCA_018695135.1 Candidatus Melainabacteria bacterium
CGACACCAGTTCCAGGCTCATGATTATGATCGTGATCGTGATGATCGTGATCGTGATGATCGTGATGATCGTGATGATCGTGATGATCGTGATGATCGTGATGATCGTGACTGACTTGAATAATTTGTGGTCGTGATCCAGTGCTTGTAGTACCGCCGCTGCCACCACTTGAGCCACCAACTGAACCCCAGGCATTGTTTGCACCTTGTTGTGAGTTGATTGGTGTTTGTCCCATGCTGTTACTCGCTGGCAAACTATTAGCAAATTGACTTGGGTTTAGTGCTTCAGCAAAACTCCTTTGTGCCGCAATAGGATCTTTATATGCTTGACTTCGATCTAATCCTGCTCCTTGACCTGCTCCTGAAAAACCTGTAAGAGGTGCATTAGGGTCCAAAAGTTTGGCAACAGCTGCATTGTTTTGAAATTCATTTGCGATTGTTGTGGACTGATTGTGGTTAGTGTTAGTGCCGCTTGTTTGACCAGTTTCTGTGTCTGTGACTTCAGTTGTGCCATCTTTAGAGTCTGTTTCTTTATTACCTGTTACTGAAGATATAGCTTTGCCAGTGGTTTTTGTACTACCACTTGATGTCGAGCCACCAACGGCCCCTTCAATTCCTTGAAATACTTTTCCTATACTTACCATTTATCTAATTTCTCTATCTATACTTTAAAGAATTAGTATTAAGACCAGGTTATGAAACTAGAAAATTACACCATCTAATTGAGCTCTAAATATAAGTTGAATTCTTTCGATTAATTCTTTCTCGCCGTGAGCATCTGCGCTACCGTCGATTTTGAGCCAGATCAATGCTTCTTGGTTATTGTCTCTAATATATCTAAACAAGGTCCCGCCTGTTTGTCTTTCTTCTTGCATCAAAACATCACCGTTGTCGTAGTACCAAGTAGCGATTTTGTCGCCTGCTAGAGTGGATTCCACGCTTTTTTCTAGTTTTTTGTTTGCGTCTAATAAGTACATGATCTCAGAGCCGTCGTGTTTGAATTCATGCATCGCAGGAAGCCCCTTGGAATCCTCTGATAGATGAAAAACTTTGCCGCCGTCCATGGTATGTTCAACAGCCACTTCGACTCCTTCTGTATCATGGGTAAAAATAATTTGGTTACCTTCTTCAGTCCTGGAGAAGGCTAGCTTCTCACCCTCAGCGTCAGTGATGCTGCTGATATTGGTAATTTCTTTACTAAAAATGAATTTAGATTCGATTTTCTCTTTAACTAAAACTCTGGTGTTTACTTCTCTCATGCTATATATAAAGCAGTGGTGAGAGGGGTTTGATGGGAAATTTGTTAACGGGTTCTTAACCTGGTTTACTAGAATTGGGTTGCGTTCGCCTTTCAGGCTCTCTGGTTGCGGCACTGCGTGCCTGGTTGCGCTTCGCTGCTCTTTGTCGTTTATGCTTTAAAGTAAGCTCTTTAATGCTAGAGGCAGGACGTGAAACGTCTGCAACCAGTGAGCCTGAAAGGCGAACGCAAACAGCCCTAGCAAAGCTAGGGCGCAACCATACAAAGCTTTGCTTTGTATCAATTTATACTTCTAATCCGTCAAGAAACTTCGAAAATACAATCTTAATATGAGCGATCAACATAGGATAGCCACTGCTTTCTATGGATCCATCAACACGTAGCCAAATCATTGCTTTTTGACCATTACCGCTCATTGAAAATAAAATACCACCTTGTTGTCTTTGTTCTTGGGTGATACTTTCACCTTTGATTGAGAACCAGGTAGTGACTTTATCACCATTGGTTTTCATCTCAACCATTTTTTCAAGACGTTTAGTGGCGTCAAATAGATAAATATACTCAGTACCATCTGGTTTGAATTCGTGCATGGCTGGTAAGCCCTTGCTATCCTTTTCCATATGGAATACCTTGGTGCCGTCGGGATAATGTTCAATTGCAACATCAATACCTTCTAGGTCTTTAGTAAAAATTATATTATTACCCTCATCGGTCTTAGAGAATCCGAGCTGTTGCCCTTCTCCGTCAGAGATGTAATTAAGAGCGATAGCTCCCGTGTGTTTGAATATGAACCTTGATTCAATAGTATTAGCTTCTGCCATAGGTGTTTACCCTTGCTCCTTGTTGTATATCATTCAAGCTATTAAGTCCGTCCCTTATATAAGGTTCCAAGACTATCTTTTTTGATATTTCTATCTTATATATCTTTAATTTCTGGCTAGAGCTTGATCATGAACATGTTTTTACTAGCTCGACCGCAATATCATGGTAGTTTCAACTTCATGATCGATGATATTCATTAATTCAGCTACTTGTGAGTATGAGATAGCATCTTCTATATTGGCAAAATATTCACGTTTTCTTTTCTCGTCAATGACATTGACTCGCTCAAGAATTTTTACAATTTTGGCTTCGCCACCACTTATAACAACTCTACGTCCTTGTCTCTCTGCCCATAGCGCTAAATCATGAATAGCGTAAGCTCCAGACAAATCGATAAAAGAAACCATGTCAAGATCTATTATGAGAACATCGTGCTCTTTGGCTTTCCTGTAAACTTCGTTGAGAGGTTCAACTGAGCCAAAAAACAATGGACCATTAGGTTTGAGGACTTTGATTTTGTTGTCGGCTATCGCAATAGATTTTTCGTGTTTGATTTCAGTGAGCAAGTGGGCATTGTGCTGATAAGTGACACTAATTTCTTGAATGAATCTAAAGAATGCAAAAACCAAACCCACAGCCATCGCCACAAGTAAATCCTCAACTAAAGTAACAACCAGGACAACCGAGAAGACCAGCATGTCTGTAAGAGGTAAGCGATGAAATATGGAGAGGATTTTGTAATCTAAAATATTGAGTCCTACTTTAAAAAGAATGGCAGCAAGGCAAGCCATTGGAATATGTTCAACTAAAGGTCCTAGCCCTAGTACTAACGCCAATAAGATCAAACTTTGGACAACGGCAGCAAGAGGGGTTCTACCTCCAGTTTGATAATTGGTTACGGTTCCTACTGTTGAGGTTGCTGTTGGCAAACCTCCTAGTAAAGAAGAGAACAAGTTGGCAAGCCCCTGCCCAAAGGTTTCTCGATTACTATTGTGTTTCTCTCCAGTAATATTGTCAGCGACAATGCAGGTTAACAGTGAATCAACAATGACTAAGCCGGCAATAGAAAGGGCAGGCCAAAAGAATTCAAAGAATTGTCCAAACTCAGGTATATGAAGTTGAGGTACTCCTGTTGGTATATGTCCAACTACTTCTACTTGAAGGTGCCAAATCTCTTCAATACCTAATCCCATAAGTAATGCTAATAATGAAGCTGGTATTTTTGCTAGGGCTTTGATTTGTTTTTGAACAAACGGCCATAAAAGCAAAATCAAAAGACAAGGTACTGCAATTTTGAGTGCATCAAGATTATAATTTTCAAATAGATGGGGAATTGCTATTGCTGCATCTTTAATTGAGCCAGCAGATGGAATACCAAAAAACGGATTGACTTGTAAAAGTATTACAATGACACCAATCCCACACATAAAGCCAGATACAACAGAATAAGGTGTGAAATAAATTAGTTGTGAAACTCTCAACAAACTAAGTATCATTAAAATGATTCCGCTAAAAAAGAGAATAGTAAATGCAACATTGAGATCAGGTTCACCGGATGCAAGTTGATAACCAACCATAATTGCAGAAAGTTGAATCATCGTTGGACCAGTCGGTCCACTGATGCCAATTTTGGATCCACCAAATACTCCACCAAAAATGCCACCAATAATTGCAGCCCAAATACCTGCAATAGCTCCTAACCCAGAACCAACTCCAAATGCAATTGCTGCAGGTAATGAAATAACCGCAATAACAATACCGGCTACTATATCTTTGCCAATATTACTTGGCATGATTTTGATATTGCCCCATGGATTAATTTCTTTGAGTGAATCAAAAAGATAGTTGTAAGCTGTGCTTGTAGGTTTATCAATTTCTGGTTCTTCGATTACCATCTTGAGTCCTATATTCCCGCCTTAGATTTCAAATCAATCTCGATTAAAAGTGTAGAGATCCTGCAAAACTTGGTTTTGCTAGTGATGTCGACACAAAAAAGGTCGGAACGGTGAGGCGCACCAGTTCCGTTAGTAAAGAAAAAGGGAGCTTTCGCAGGAAGCTTAGCATAGAGAAATATACCCCACTGGGGTATATTAGTCGATAAAGCCAGCAATAAATCTGCGTTCCGACATACTAATATCCTCAAGTGAGTAAATCCATTTGAGGTAATCCTTATGAACTTTGGCTACAGTCTCGCCTCGATGTTTGCCTTGCTTGAAACTAATCAGCTCATCTTGAGCTTTGAACCACTTACCAAGAATGCTGGTGTCACCGATGGTATATTTTTCAACTTCTTTGAGACCCTTAGCAAATAAATCCGGGTATTGAGTTTCTTGTGCTTCAAGTACCGCTTTGGTTGCGCGAATATCATGGATAGCACTATGCGCGCCTTCCATTTCTTGACCAGTATAAAACTTGTAAGCATTAGTAAGATTGTGTGGAAACATCTTGCGAAAGATCTTATAAGGATCAAGAAAAACAAAATCAGTTTCTTTTAGTTCATATTGAACTGTTTTGAATAATTCATTTTGCAAAAACTGAAAATCAAATGCATAGTTATAAGCCACAAAAACATCCGCTGCTTCAAGATCCTCGACTAGCTTGCCAGCCAGTTCTTCAAAAGCCGGAGCATCCTTGACCATCTCATTAGTGATGCCATGCAAGTCAGTTGTCACTTGCGGGATTTGCATTCCTGGATTCACCAGGCTATTAATTTCAGTGCCATCACTCAGTATCACTCCGAGTTGACAAATCCTGTCAGTATTAGGGTTTAAGCCGGTTGTTTCTAGGTCTATGTAGATGTGCTGTTCTGCCATGTGAATACTGAGTATACCATTGATTGCTGTAGGGCTGTAGGGGTGTAAGGTTCTAAAGCTGTAAGGGATTATTGTTTATCTCCGCCAAACCCTATAGAGCCTTACAGCCCTACACCCTTACAGCTTTTAATAATTCCGCTAAGTTCTCAATATCCTCATCCCTATGATTCGCATTAATACAAACCCTCAACCTTGGACTTGGCACAGTCGGTGGTCTGATTGCAATAACCAAATAGCCTTGTTTTTTCAATTCTGCTGTCGCCATTAAAGCCGCTTCAACAGTCGGCATGTGGATTGCAAAGATCGCGGTGTTTTCGTTGCTATAGTCGAGTCCTTCGATTTGTGATTTAAATAAAGCAATCTTGGCATTCAAACTAGCACGTAGTTCTGGTTGATAACGAACGGTTGTAAGATGTTCTAGAATTAAGCCACTGAGTAAGGGAGAGATCGCTGTTGAATAAATAAAGCTGCGTGATTTGTTTTTGAGAAATTCAATTAGAGTCTTGCAGCCAGCTATATATCCGCCCTCTAATCCGATTGCTTTGGAAAAGGTGCCCATTTGCACCAAGACGTCTGATTTTTGGATTGCCCCTTGATCACTAAGTTCTTCTACTAAGCCAGCACCATTGGAGCCTAAGACACCGGTGCCATGTGCTTCATCTATATATAAAGAACAGTTATATTCTTTGGCTAGTTTATTAATATCAACGAGTCGCGCTTTGTCTCCGTCCATGCTGAAGATAGACTCCGTGACTATTAGAGCCTTGGTGGATTTGTTGCGATGCTTCTCTAATAATTCACGCAAGTGCTCAATATCATTGTGCTTATAAAAATATTTGCGAGCACCGCTTAATCTAATCCCGTCAAGAATACAAGCATGAGAATATTCATCACAAAAAACAATATCCTTGGAACCAAGTATCACTGAGAGTGTGCCGAGGTTTGCCATATAACCGCTACTAAAAACTAAAGCAGCCTCAGTGCCCTTCCAGCCAGCGATAAATTCTTCAAGCTCTTTATGTGCTTGATAGGTCCCACTGGTAATGCGCGATGCACTAGCACCGCGGCGATCTACTTTAAGTTCAAGAGCTCTTTGTGCCAAGCCAAGATAGTCATTAGAACTAAAATTAATTAATTCAGGATCATGGATTTTAGTTTCTCTGTATAAATTACGTTCACTGAGTTTTGCTAACTCAGTTTCAAAAGATTCTTGGAATTGGTTTTTGCTAATGCCCGGCATAGACAGGTTCCTGTCTTACGCTATCCCAGCGCTGGAAATTATCGTTTTCAATATTGAAGACATCAAGAGTTTTGCCAACTATAAATTGAACCATGTCATCAATCGTTTGTGGTTTTTGATAGAAGCCAGGTGCTGCAGGCAATACAACTGCGCCCATCTCACTAAGCTTGAGCATATTTGCCAAGTGGATGCTACTTAGTGGGGTTTCTCTTGCTACTAAAACTAGTCTACGTCTTTCTTTGAGACAAACATCAGCAGCTCTAGTGATTAAATTATTAGAAGTACCAGCAGCGGTATTTGCAATGGTGCCCATACTGCAAGGTGCAATAATCATGCCTTGGCTTTTGTAAGAACCTGATGCAATTGAAGCGGTGATATCGTCAGCTGCCCAGAGGCTCAGTTGAGGGTTGAGGGCTGAGGGCTCAGGGCTTGTCGTGTAGCTTGTTGTACTTGCTGCAACAGTGCTCGCTTCATTTAAATTATAACTAAGCCCTTGCTTGTATCTATTTTTTAATTCTTGTTTGCGTTTAAGTTCAGCTTTTTTTGCTTCTATTTTTGATGAGAGACTTATTTGCGGACTTACAGCTGTGTTATTAAAATTAGATTGTTGTGGACGCGCATAACTAGAATTAGTACTTGTACTAGTTGCTGCTGCCCCGCAATGCTGCAAGAGCATTTGCTTGCGCTGGTCTAAACCACAATGCTGCAAATCCAAACCAAGTTCATGCTTTGCAACTTTAACTGCATTGTCAGAAAGTACAAGATCGATTTTGTAATTGTTGTTAAGAAAGAATTTGAGCAAAGCGAATCCATAAGCTGCTCCGCTTGCACCGGTGATTGCTAATGTGATTGGCTTGGTTTTATCTGGTTCTGTCATTGATTTTTGATGTTATAGTAAATTAGCTTGCGTTGTAGTCTTGTGAAAACGAGCGGGTATAATGGCTAGGTAGCTAGTCAATTTTAACATGCATAAAATAAACAGTAATGATTTAGGCAAAATAGGCGCCATAACAATAGTGGGCTTAGTGGCCCTTTTCGTGTTTATTTTTTGGCTCAAGGGTCATAAAATGCATCATTATGACCGTTTTAGTTTTTATTTCCGTAATGTCAATGGACTTGAAGAAGGAGCTGCTCTTAGGTGGAACGGTCTCAAGATTGGAGTAGTTGAAGGAATTCACGCTGTTGAACAAAGTATTGATCAAGATCCTTTTCCGGCTCAAGCTCTTATTGATCTCGGTAAACGCCATCTTGCGAAGGCTGACAAGGCTCTTGCTACTGGCAGGATAGAAGACTTGGTTTTGGCACGTGAAGAAATTAACAAAGCTCAACTGGAGATCACTTTAGGTCAAGCCAGTAATTTACAATCAGAAATTACTGCTGGCAATTTTGTTGAAGTAGACGTTGTTGTTACAATTCCTCGAGTACCAATTGGACCACTCAATCAAGTAACGATAGTTCCTTCTGGTTTAATTGGCGAGCAGTATGTAGACATCACCACAATTCAAATTGATGATAGTTATCAACGTCGTTTTGATTGTTCTATTCCACGTTTTGTAGTACTTGAACCGGTGCGTTTGGACAACTTGATTCGCGTGAACGCAGAGTCCGCTGAAGCAGTTACCAATCTTGCAAATCGAGTAAATTCAATCTTTGGACAAAATGATGCTCAAAATGTAAAATCAATTTTGGACAATATTCAAAAATTGACCAAGGACTTTAAGATCTGGAAGTTGTTTTAAATCTTAAATAGTTTTCAGAGTTTTCAGGGTCGGGTTTTCAGGGTCGGTTTTCAGGGTCGTATCCGCACAACGCACAGATTGATTAAGGTAGGCCCCTAAAATTGCAGGCTCTGATCTAACAGGTTCTCTCGATTATTCTTAACTAAGCTGTGCGTTGTGCGGATACGACCCTGCTCTCTTCAATGAAATGAGGAAAAGCTCGCGTAACGCAGCAGATGGGATTTCTGGATGAATTTTAAGCAACCACTCTTGCTTCAAATGCTCTTGCGAGCGTAGTCTCATCAGCATAATCAAGCTGAAAATCAAAGTTAATTATTATCAAAAAAACGTTTATCTGAGCTTTATACTTTTAAGGGATTATTATGGCTATAAATAGTGAGAATCTTAATAAGTATGGTGCTTTATTTATACATAAGGCAAATGATAAATTCCATACAAAAATTCCTGATAAAGCCTTTATTCTGACTAATAATGTTGAGTCTAATAAACCAGCCGAGAAAATCCAAGCTTTTCATAGTGCCTTGGTAAGATCTCACTTTCCTGAACAGCCAGATACAGAGAGATTAACTAAGCGCAAAGAATATTACTATAAACAACATGTAATTAAGCCAGAGAATTGTCCAGAAAGCTTCTTTGACTTACAAAGACAAATTGCAAGAGAACAAGGTCATGGTGACATTCAAATCAATGATCAACTAAAACAAGAACTAATCAATAACGTAATTAATGATCAAAAAGCTAGTTTCGATAACTGGTTTGATTATTTTTTGTCAGAAGATACGAGTATGTATCCTATTTGGGCTAAACACTGGGCTTTTAATGGGATGCTTAATTTAGGCAAGTATGATAAAGAGAATCAAAAATTTAGTGCAAGATCTAAATCTAGCACTTGTCCCTTTGCTGAGCTTGATAGAGAAGCTCTAGCTTTTGTAATGGATCTTATTACCAAACGAATAAATGAATATGACAGCCAAGTAAGCTCTTTAAATAAAGAAAAGAAGACAAACCTTTTTAGCAAAGTTTTCCCAGAAGTTGATAATGAATTAAAAAATCTAATTTTAGGTGGAAGCTTTAAAACATTATATGAATATGCATTAAAAAAAATCAGCTTTAATGAGCTTGATCTTAGTAAAACTGAGGGTAAATGGATTAAGTTTGAAGAAGGCTCTGATCACATGCCCCTAGTAAAATCACTAGAAGGTCATGGTACTGGCTGGTGTACCGCTGCAGAATCTACTGCCAAAACTCAATTACAAGTTGGTGATTTTTATGTCTACTACTCTAATGATACTGGTGCTAATCCTTCTATACCTAGAGCTGCTATCAGAATGCAGAATGATCAAATCGCAGAAATTAGAGGAATTGCTGCTAACCAAAACTTAGATTCTGGAATTGAGCAGATAGTAGAAGACAAACTAAAAGAGTTTCCGGAGGCAGGGAGTTATAAAAAGAAATCTTCTGATATGAAGCAACTAACTGCATTAGAAACTAAGATTAATAATAATGAAGAATTAAAGGTAGAAGAATTAAAATTTCTTTATGAGGTGGATAGTAGTATTAAAGGTTTTGGTTACAGAGAAGATCCAAGAATAAACGAAATCAAATCAAAAAGAGAAATCAAGGAAGACTACGCTAAGATTTATGGCATCAAAACAAATCAGCTCGCATTATCTATTAAAGATCTTGATGAAAATACTGTAGTAGTTGCTAGTGGTCTTGATCTAGCACACTCACAAATCACATCACTTCCTGATGCTTTAACACATATTGGCGGCTATCTTAATCTAAGAAACTCAAAAATCACTTCACTTCCTGATGCTTTAACACATATTGGCGGCGGTCTTGATCTAGGACACTCACAAATCACATCACTTCCTAATGCTTTAACACATATTGGCAGCAGTCTTTATCTAAGAGATTCAAAAATCACATCACTTCCTAATGCTTTAACACATATTGGCAGCAATCTTGATCTAAGAAATTCACAAATCACATCACTTCCTGATGCTTTAACAAATATTGGCGGCAATCTTGATCTAAGAAATTCACAAATCACATCACTTCCTAATACTTTAACACATATTGGCGTCGATATTTATCTAAGAGACTCACAAATCACTTCACTTCCTGATGCCTTAACACATATTGGCGGCGATCTTGATCTAAGAGATTCAAAAATCACATCAATTCCTGATGCTTTAACACATATTGGCGGCAGCATTCATGTCTTAGAGGGACAAAAAATCAGCA
>JABHOV010000042.1 GCA_018695135.1 Candidatus Melainabacteria bacterium
AAGTAACGCGCTCATTTGTTCCAGTTCAGCAGGACTAATTTCTTCAGCAGGGCTGGCAGTTGCGCTTTGCGCTTCAAGAGGATTTGCAAGAGGAGCTTGCTGAACTGGGACTCCTTGTGGAGAAACTGCTTGTACTGGAGCAGCTGGGGCAACTGCTTGTTCTTGTGCGATTGCTGCCACGAATTGTTGTTTAAGATTGTCTATTGTTTCTTGTGCTTTTTTAGCTACTTCTTCTGCTTGTTTGGCAAGTTGTTCTGAAAGCTTGAGTTGTTGTGGTACTTGTGCTGTGACTGGGGCACTTGGATCTTGCGCTTGTACTGGAGCAGAGATTTGAGTCATTGCTGTTCTGGCAGCTTCTTGTTGTGCTGGATCTACTTGAGCAGTGGTGCTTGGAGCAGGATTAGTTCCTGTCATGTTAAGCTCTGGCGCTTCTTGTGCTCCAGTTGCAGTTGTTTGTGCCGCTTTTGGCATGAATACGTTCGCTAGTCCTGATAAAATTTTGTCCATGTGTCTAAATAAACCTCGTATTTAAGACAATAGCACTTTACACATTGCAAAGTCAAGGTCTTCAATAAAAAAAAATCTAATTTATGAACTTAGCCAAGCAACTATAGTCCCGACTAGGTGCTTACCCTCATTGCTTGCTCTGTCAGCGGAGGCAGCAAGCATCTGCGCTGGTCTTAAGTCATAGCTCTGACGTTCATTGTCTGGACTCGACTGGTAACGATATTGAGCGAGATAGTATTTGCAACTCTTGATCGAAAAATCATTGTCGTTTGATAAACCAAAGCCTCGACACAATAAGGGGCGCGCTTGGTAGATAGAACATTGGTGGTCTTTTAAAAAAGGACAAGAGAACTTGAAGCTATGTTTATTTTCAGAACCGCGATGAGCAAATTCAGGATCTTCTTTATTTACAATCTTGAGTTCGCTGCCATGAAGTTTTTGATGATCTTCTTGAATTTTGCTGGCAGCGGCTTTGGCTGCTTCAACAGGGTAATTATTTTCCTTCATCCAGTCTTCTAGATATTTATACTCAGTAGAAGTCATTGAAGGAAATGTATTAGAGCAGCAATCACTACATTTGTAATAATCACAGGTCATCTGCTCTAAGCCCGCTTTGGTTTCAACATCACGTTGTAATTGATCTGCTTCATCAAGAATTTTGTCCCAGTTCTCTAATACTTGATTTGCTTGATAGAAGTTTTGATTGCCATAAGACTTAATGCTGGATGATTGATCAGGGTCTGGCTTATAAAGCATGAAATAATCAAGACTGGCTTTTTCGGCTTTGTCTTTGTCGCCAATTCTTCGATAATAAAATGCTTGCAAATATTTTTGTTCTAACTCTAATTCTGTTTTGATTTCAGGGTTATTGATTTCTTCTCGTTTGGTCTCAATAAATTCTTTGACTTTGTTGAATTGTTCTTTGAGATTGTTCTCTAAGATATATTGGACGTAAATGAATTCAATTTCAGGAATAGCTTCTGAGACTGACCAAAAATCGATTGCTTGCCATTCTGGAATATTTTTAAAGTTGCTTAAATTGCTTGAGATTGATTTGTAGTAATCGAGTAATTGTTTAGAAACGCGTTTGCCGATTTTGCGTTTCATTGTTAGTTCTGGTGAGACAAAGGGAAATAAGTCTCGAGACGAAATAGTTTCTTGGAGGCAGAGACTATTGAGTATTTTTAATGCCTTAATTTCAATACTGGATATTAAACTGGGGTCTTCTTTAAAAATCTTGGCTAGTTCTTCAAATTTGCCAAAAACAAAGAGCGCTAGAAATTGGTAGGGTTGATCAGGCTTGTGTGTCTTGACTTGATGATCTTGGAGCTTGCGTTTGAATTCATCGCGATTGAAAGAATTAAGACCCGACTCGCCTGGATCGATATAGTCCAGTGACTTCATAGAACTATCATATACAATCTTAAACATTGGGCCTTGGCCCGGAGACAAAAATAAGATAGAATTAATCTCTGATGGCTACTTTTGCGAATTGTACAGTTTGTGGGATCAAACTTACAGCTAAAAATAAAATATCTTATAGACCGAATTCTTGTAGAGATTGCGAACTTGAACGCAAGCGACTCTATTCGTTAAAACGCAAGGCGGATAACGCCAAAAGGTCCAAAACTACAACGACTAAGACCAAGACTAAAGCCAAAACCAAAACCAAAGTTGCTAAGAAAGTAGTAAGCAAAAAGCCGGCAGTGACCAAAACCAAAAAAGCTACTACTAAGTCTACTAAGAAGGCAACTAAAGTAGCAAAGCCAGTTGCAAAGAAAAAACCTATAGCTAAGAAAGACAAAGGCAAGGACTTGCTTCAAAGAGAGCGTGCCAAAGAAAAAGAGCGTATAAAAAAAGAGAAAGAGCGTGAAAAACTCCGTAAACAAAAAGAGCGTGAAAAGCTTCAGAAAGACAGAGAACGCGAGAAATTACGTGTGCAACGTGAACGTGAGAGATTAAGTAAAGAAAAAGATCGTGAACGTGAGAGAACTAGACGTGAGCGCGAAAAAGAACAAATTCTTAAGCAACGTGAGAAAGAGAAATTGCAAAGAATTAAAGATCGTGAGCTTTTAAAAGAACAACGAGAAAAGGAACGTCTTCAAAGGATAATCGATCGAGAGCAAGATAAAGTTCGTAAAAAAGAAGAGCGCGAAGCCGAGAAAGAGCAAAAGAAAAAAGAAAAAGAAGATGCTAAACGTCAAGCAGAATCTGAAAAGAGAGAGAAAGCTCGTCGTAAAAAATTACTTGAAATGAACATCATTACTGATGTGCCTGACTATGCCTTGAATGCAGCGAGTAGCAAGGTCAAGAAAAGAAGACTCAGCTCTAGGGGTAACAAGAACGATGTCAAACAAATTATTCAAACAGCAGCAGCTTTAGCAGCGGAGAATTATGACAAGTCTATTGCAACACATTTTAATGTAGAGGATAAAATCGTTAACGGTGAAGTTTTAAGAGCTCCATCTGATACTCCTTGGGAAGGATCCAATTTTAAAATAGTAGGTGGCACATTCGTTAACCATACAGAATCTGATATGCACGAGAGTCGTGGTCCTACTGAAGACGAAGTAAAAGCAATCATAGAGAAGATTAGACTCGAACACAAAACTCGCAAAGACTAGAGTCACAACATTGAGCCCGACACTTTTTAACAGATAAGAGCGCACCCGCTGCGTGACATACGCCATCTTTAAAATAATAGAACAACGTCTGATCATCAACTACAAAATCTATTTGAATTAGTATCTATATTATTTTAAAGGTGGCGTATGTCACGCAGCGGGTGCGCTCTTATCTGTTAAAAAGTAAAAGGCTCAACGCGGGTGACTATCAGGCGAGATAAAGGGAACTCAATTCTGGGCATAGCGTCACTAGTGTCGTAAGGCCTTTTTATGCGTAAAACAAGTCTCCTTCTATTTATAATATTTTTTTTAGTGGCAAACCCTGCGCTAACAGCTAGTTCTGAACTTAAGGCCAATGGCGACAAAGAGCTGATTACTATGTCCTCGCTTCCCTTTATAAGTCAAGACTTTGACGAAGAGGAAGATTTTTGGGATGAAGAATGGGACGATGAAGATTGGGATGAAGATTGGGACGATGAAGATTGGGATGAAGAACCTGCTATCAAAAAAGAACCTAAGTTCGAAGCTGTCGTTAAACCGCCTGTCGCTGCTCAAGAAGCAATAGCAGAAGACGCTGTAGTTGAAGAGAAGCCATTTGTTAAATCACAAGATGAGCTTGACCTAGAAGTCAAAATCAAAGCTGAGATAGCAAGCCAGAAAGCTAAACAGGATAATAACTTCATTAAGCTAGCTGATACTTTTAAACGAAGTCCTGATGAGTTCAGAAGATTATATTCCAAGTATGGTGAGCTTTTAAATGGGCTTAATCCGGATAATCCAAAAGATCTTAAAGAGATCGAGAAATTAATTGAGATTGTTGGGGTACCTAAACGTGAAACCAAAAAAAGACAAGAAGCAACTTTGAGAAGAGTGAAGTCTGATGATCCGATTGTAAATTTTTCTGCTCGTAATATTGCAACGAGAGATGCTTTTGCTACTCTTGCAAGAGTGTCAGGCAAGAGTATTACTGTCAGTGGCAGTGTTCAAGCCAGAGATACGATCTCGGTTATTGAAATTTCTGACCAACCTTTTAGTAGAGCATTTCTCAGTCTTGTAGATGCTGCTGCTGTTGATTTTCGTAAGAGTGAAGACAACTATACTATCTTGAAAAAACGTGGTGCAACAGCTACTAGTTTGATTTCAGGTTTTGATACTTCTGATATTGATTTAACATTGCCGCTTGAGGATAGATATGCTGATTTGACTTATGATAATGAAGATCTTTCGGGGATAATTAAAGATCTTGCTAACAAGTATGGAGTTGATGTTGTGATGACGGCCAACCCAACTGAGAGAATCACACTTAAAGTTCATGGAATCAATATTGAAAATGCTTTTGAGCTTCTGTTTGCTGGAAGTCAGTTTAGTTATACTCGCAAGGATGATACCTTCGTTGTTTATAGCTCGACTAACAAAAACTTTTCACTTGATAAGAAGACAGTGCTCTTTCCGCTTAAGTACTTAGAAGCACAAGAAGCTAGCAAATTGCTTCCTGCAGAACTTAAGAACTTGGTACAAGTGAGTGACAACCAAAATGCTTTTATTGCAGAAGGTTCTAAGTCTGAGCTTACACAGTTATATGATTTTATAAGAACGATTGATAAGCCAATCCCTCAAGTAGAGCTGGTTGTGAAACTAGTTGAAGTCGCGCAAGGCTTTAGCCGCGCCCATAATCTTTATCAAGCCCCATTTATAATTGGACGTTCATCTGGTAGTGGTATCAATCTTGATCTTGGAAAAGAAGAGCTTGGTATTTTTAATACAACTCCTACATATGGACAAAATAGTTCTAACTCACAAATTAAAGTTAACCAGAGGTTGCTTGTTACTAGTGGTAAGAGTGCCAAAATTAATTTTGATGAAGATGTTAATGTAGTTCTAAATTCAGGTGATGCTAATACTCAGGGGTCGGGAGTTGTGCAGAATCAAAGAATTCAACGGATTACAGCTGGTAACTCAATGGATATCACTCCAATAGTAGGTGGTGGTGGAATAGTTACTGTGAAGGTGCAGATTGAGGTTTCGGCTAACGATACTATTAATCCAGTTACTGGTGTTCCAGCCAAAACTATTAGAAGAAGTATTTCTTCAGAGATTCAAATTGCTAACCATGAAACTATTGCAATTGGTGGTTTGTTTGATGATAGAAAGGGAAAAGCTAGAACTAATGAGTTACCATTTCTTAGTAGAATACCAATAATTGGTGATCTTTTTGGCAATAATTCAAAAGACAAAAACCTTCGTGAATTGTTGATCTTGATTACCCCTAATATTAAAACTGGTGATGATGTATCAGAAGTATATTTGCAAGCGTTTGAAGGATTATAAAGTGAGAAAATTTGTACCGTTAATAGTTGTTGTTTTATTTATCTGTTCTTTGCAACCGGCAAAGAGCTTTTTAGATTTTGAAGATTTTTTATTACCGTTTAAGAAACATCATCAACAGACTGTTCATATCATTAATCACGTTGGTGTACCAGTATCAATCATAGAAGCTAGAGTCGATGATCGTGGATCAGATCACTTTAGTGCTTTTACTGGTATTTTAGATACTTACCATCTTAAAGTTGAGAATGTTTCTGGTAGAACAATTCTTGCTTATAGAGTAGCTTGGACTTTGAAGCACCCATTTCAGGATTGGGTCTATAGAAAAATAGAAGCCAATAGTATTGATTTATTTAAGCCTGCTACAGTCCAGACAGTTAGTTTCAAGCGAGACAAGCATTATAGACAAGATGCTTATTACTATGCAGAGATTTCCAAGGTTGAATTTGATGATGAAAGTATTTGGGAAGCACCTGAACATGAAGACACAATGACAGTTGATGATATTCTTAAACAAGAGCTTGATGCTCTAGAGGAAAAATCAATTGAGGATTTAAGCTTGGAAGAGCTTAAGGAAATTGCGCCTCAAGTCAATGGAGCAGTGTTTGAATCAGAAACCATTGTTGAGCCAGAATCGCCTATTGTGGAGCCAGAACATAATCAGCCTAGTGTTGAAGAAGTTGCTCCAGAAGATATTACAGTTGAATAGGCATTGTGCCCCGACGTGTTAAAATAAGTCTATGGCTGAAGAAGAAGTCATAGATGCAGAATCTAGTACTTTAAGTAAAAATACAAGTCCGCTTGACCACTTGCGTCATCTAATCAAGGTTGGTTGGGACCCTAATACACCTTTGATAGTCAAGTTTGTCGATAAGTATGGTTTGGATGATGAGCTTCGAGAAATGATAAAGGACTCTAAAAATAAGTGAAGCCCTTATTAGCCATGTCTTCATACCAAATCAACCAAGAATTGCTTTGTTATTTTATTGATTACTTGGCAGAGACCAAATCTCAGGCAACCATTATTAACATCAGGCGTGACATTAATTTATTTCTTGATTATTTAAAAGATCAGGACGATGCTGATATTCATTCTAAGTATGTAAACCGCTATATCAAGGTGCTTGAAGAAAAATACATGGAGTCAAGTTTTGTTGCGAAGCTCAGTAGCTTGAGACAATTTATTAATTGGCTTAACCTCGAGAATAACCCGTTTTGGAAATTGCGAGTGTCTTTTAATCATGATGACTTTGATTATTACCAAGAGCAAGAATTGTTTCAGTACTTTTCTAGTGACTTTGTTTATGACGAACTAGTCATCGCTTTGATTTATGAGCTCTATCTTGCTCAAGATGAGTTTATTGAATTAAACCTTGAACATTACAATCAAGCTAGCAACACTGTGCGTATCCGTGGCCGTGACTTGGTTCTAAGTGATAGCCTTGCCGCCAAAATGCGCTGTTATTTCAAGGATTATAGAATAGAACTTGCTCGCAAACAAGGTTCTTTGACTTTGACCGATCCATTATTTCTAAGATCACTTGAGGCTGATGATGCTAGTCGTATGACAGGGGCGGATTTGCAGCAATTGCTTAGCAACAGAGGCTTGGGTTTAGTCCATCTTAAACGCAGTAGGATTATTCACTTGCTGGACAAGGCTATGAGTATTGAAGAGATCGAAAAGCTCTTGGCTACGAAGCTCAGTGCTTTTTATAGACCATTTGTGAAGGATAAGAACTATCGTCTAGCAAAGGCTTATCAAGAGTTTCATCCGCGCTCTCGGCAATAGACTTGTTCTGAAAGCTGAGATTCTTTGAAAAACTTTCTTGGGTTACTATACAAGTCTGACTAGCTCGACATCTCTATCGCACGTTCAAGAGTCTTGATCTTGGCTTCAAGTTGCTTGACTCTATCTTGCAAGACTTCGTTCTCGAGTTTGGTTTCATTATCAGCACCACTAAGTATTGATTTGGCTTTGGGTTTCTTAAAGCCAGCAATTACTAAACCAAAGACTAGACCAATGATTGCGGGGAGACTGAGGTTGAGAATTTCTGTGAGGTTTTCCATTGTTTATGATTTTAACATGTCTATAGATGCACTGAAAAATGCAAAGTCTCAACCCTTATCTGTCACGTGCTCTGCACGGACAGAACCTTTTTTCATGGACCCGACTATAAAAACTTCGTTTTTAGCGGGTCCTTAGTCTTGTCTCTTCGGGCTCAAAAGCTCAATCTTGTAGCCATCCGGATCTTCAATGAATGCAAGAACAGTAGTGCTATGTTTCATTGGTCCAGCTTCGCGAACTACCTTACCGCCTTGAGCTTTGATCTTGTCACAAGCCTGATAGACGTCAGATACTTCTATTGCAATATGTCCAAAGGCAGTACCAATGTCATAGGAATCAGTTTCCCAATTATGAGTTAATTCAAGAGCAGTGTTGGAGCTCTCATTGCCGTAACCAAGAAAGGCTAGGGTGAATTTACCCTCGGGGTAGTCCTTGCGTCTGAGCAATTTCATTGCTAGGATTTCTGTATAGAACTTGATTGATTTCTCAATGTCTGTTACTCGAAGCATGGTGTGAAGTAGGCGCATTGTGTTTTTAGAGTTGTTGTAAAAGGGCAAGCCCTTCTTAACAACTCTACCAAAATCTTTGATTTTGTGCATCTTTTGTCAGACCTGGTTACGCTCAAGCTATGCTTTCGCAACAGGTCTCTTTTATCAAGATTGGAGCTTAGTCATATCCAAATGATGAATTCTTTGGTCAGAAGGTATCTTGCCAGGATCTTGCTCTGCAAGGTTTTAGATTACCATCAGCATCTTCTCTGCCTAATTTGATATTGAAGTATCCATTTAGTTTGAAATGAGTAAGCACATCGTTCATAACTTCACGCATACTACTAGTGACCAATGCTATTTTAAATCCTTGTTGCTTTAAGACTTGAGCCAAGTTACATATTTTAGGAAACGAGTTGATCTTGCCTTCCTTTAGTAATTTAGGAAACTCAGTTAATTTTGAGTCTGAAATAGCTTGTGCTTTGGCTTCAGCATCATCAACATTGTGGTTTTCGAGAATCTTTTGTGAAAACCCTTTGATAGTACTTCCTGGGTAAGCTTCTTGCTCTTTTGGTGACAAGCTAATGCCATGAGCAGCAAGACCCTTTTCTACAATTGCTAAGTTGGTAGCTTCTGTATCAACCTAGGTGCCATCCATATCAAAACAGATTGCTTGTATACCTTGGTTTCTAAGTGCTTGTCCAAGCTGGTCTGCATTATTGTTTTTGAAAAAAAGTTTCTAATATGGTAGTCAAGCTTGGCTTTGATACCTGAGCTTGACTAGCACTAGTGATAGGTACAATTGGTTGAACCCTGAACAAATGGTAGCATATTATCTAACCAGGATGTCAGCATAGGACCTAAGGATTTCAAGCTGGGTATAAAGTCTATATGCACAGCAAATTCATTGCCTTATTCATAGCTATCTTGTTCACTAATTCGGCCGTTAATGCCGCCGCTATAAAGATCAAACCTGAGTTTATTTTTGAAGGTGAAACGATCAAGGTTTTGGCTAAAAAATATAATTCAAGCTCTAACCCATTAGTGGTTACTTTAGTTGATGGTGAAGGTGATCAGTTTGGTGATGAGCTAGAAGCAACTAAAAAAAATGCAAATGGTTTTGTGGTTACGGCACCTAGTGTCAGTTCAACCAAGACCTTGGTTTTGCGTGTAGTTGGTGGTAACACTGATTCTGAAGAACCAGATGATTTCCCAGTAGTGATTTTTGATAAAGCAGATTTAACCAGCCCTAATCCAAGTGCGCCTGACAATGACCTGAGTGCAGAAAATGTTAATGCAGAAGCCATAGTGCTTTCTACTAGATCTATTACAGCTAGTGATGATGGTGAGCTACGCTGGAACGGCAATGATTTTATAAATGCAACGGGCGAGCTTCTCGCTGATAGAGTGACTCTCAATGGTGTTGCTCTGTCTGTTGTCAATGGCACTGATTTGACTTGGAATAGTCATACTGTGGCAACTTCCGCTGGTGCAATTCTAGCGAGCTCACTTACTGGAACTAATGGTGCAACTTTGACTCTCACCAAAACCGGTGCTGTCAGTTTTGAGACCAATGGAGCTACTACTGTAACCTTGCCAAGTGCTGGACTGCTTCAAGGCGTACTTCGCGGAGAGTACAACTTTGCAGTTGATGGTGGTATCACTGGCAACATTGCATTGCGCAATGCGACTCTTCCGGTTGGTGCAATTGTTACAAGTGCGTTTTATGAAGTGCTCACTACTGTCACTTCCGCCACTGATGCAACTAGCATTGGTATAACGATACCGAGTGATGATGTTGATGGGATTAAGAGTCCTGTGACAATCAGTAATGTCGCGAATGCTTGGGACTCTGGAATGCATGGTACTGATCTTGGTAATACTTCATCAGCGGTCTCAGAAAGAACGACTCAAGCTCGCACGATTTCTTTGTCGGTTTCAGGTGAAGCAATTACTGCTGGTCAATTGGTGCTTTATGCTGAGTATGTGATGGCGCCGTAGTTTGGTCTTTTCTTGTGTTAAAATAATGCGATGTCTAAGACTTCTTTTCTATATCCGGATATTGTTATTAAGCCAATAATTGGACTGAATGCCAAAGAAAATGCGCTGATGGGTTATCTGTCAGGGGAAATTAGAGAACATGCTGAAAGTGGAAAGCCGTTTAGGCTTACTCGAGACATTGTTTTTCCACCTATTGATGACTGTATTGTAAATCATGTTGCATATAAGCCTGATGGTTTAATAGAAATTCACGCTAGAGTTGGTGATGAAACAATTAAAGAAAGAGCCATTAGTTGTGCCTATGCTTTACCAAAACATAGTGAGGCAGCGTTTCAGAGCCTATGGTTAGTCGATAAAGATGACGGGCTGGTAAGAAAGTTTTTTCGTGAACCAGAACAAGCATTTAGATTTTTGATGTCTAAGGTATTCTATCGTTTTAGTCCTTCAATAGATAGTTTTATTGATGCCGGACTAGCGACTAATTAAACTACTAAGTAGTCTTATTGCCATCTCTCATTGAAATATATTGTGGTGACAATATCTCTATACCAGCTTGGTTAAAATTGTCTATGATACTTTCTCTCAGATCAGATTTGATTTGCAATATTTGATCTGCGTCATCGGTATAGATATTCAACTCATAGGATATAAATGAACCATCAAGTTCAGTCAGTAAAACAAAAGGAGCTGGCTCCGTTAAAACAGAACTCACACCTGTTGCAGATTTTTGTAGTAGCTCTTTGACATCATTCTTCGCTACTTCATAGCCAATGGTGATAGTCAAAGGAAGTATCAGTTTGTTTGTTGTCTTGGTGGATGAACTATAGTTGATAGTCTCTTGAGCGAGAATATGAGAATTAGGAATAGTTACATCTTCGTTTTTGATTGTTCTTAACCTGGTGACTAGTAAGCTCATTTCGGTGATGTCACCGGTGAGCTGGTCTACTTTAACTCTGTCGCCGACTTTAAATGGGCTCATGTAAATCAGAGCCAGGTAAATAAGGGAAGACCATAATCACTGCAAAAGCAATTATGAAAAATCTGATTATGTCATAGGTTGGCATTATCCACTCTTGTTTGAAACCAGGAAAAATTATTTGTCTAAAGTATAAAGATCTAGTCAAGAATTTGCCTAGCTTAAGTACATAAAAAGTTAACGCGATTATAAAAATGATTGAAAGTAAATTAGGAACGAAACTGATTAGTGAGTTGAAACTATTGGTTGCTAAGTGAATCACATAGCCCAGTAGCTTGCTGGCAATGCCCCTTGTGCTCGGAAAGATACTGAAAGCATAAGTGACAAGGGCATATATAATGAAGATATTCGTTGCAAGTTTGATGGCTCCAAAAATAAAATCTAACTTGCTGCAAGATTGTGTTGACTGACCAAAGTTATTGTCCTGAAGCTTATTGGCTTGAGGTATTGTTTCTTGAGATTCTCAGTATATTGAGTTAGTTTGTTGAATATGAATTTAACTAAGTAAAATATCCCAATAACAACTACGGTGGCTAGGACCAAATGCAAAAAACGGGGCAAGCCAAAACTGTGACTCAGCTTATCGAGTTCTGTATTAAGGTTGGCTACTGATTTTTCGCCGTGTTGTTCAAGATTGTCGCTTGGGTCCATAAGGATTAGTTTAACAAGTCTGATCAAACACACCCTAAGGCGTTATCTCGAGCTGGCTGCGACAGTGTTATTTATTAGCGATTCGAAGATATATCAATTGATTGAACAAGCTTGTCTTCAGGAAAGATTGCTTGAAGCTCGACTGCCAGTTCTTTGAGACGAGGATCTTTACGAATCTTCATTGCCTTGAGGAGATTTTGTGCCCAGAGAGGACTTTGTTTAGCATTAGTAAGAAGATGCTCAAAGACAACGGCTCTTTGTATCTCTGTAAGTGAATCACTGAGGTAGAGAGTGATATTAGTTTGGAAATAAAGAGGGTAATAATTATGTGATAGCTTGAGTAAATCCAGACTATTCTCCTTTGATCTAGAAGCTGTAGCGTATAGGGCTGCAGCAATTGATTTGTTGTGACTAAAGGCATATTTATTACGCATGTAGTTTTGAGCTTTATTAGAATCATGAATAATCTCACTAAGCTTGTTTATAAGTTCGTAGTCAACTGCAAAGGTTTTAAAGTCTTGTAGGTCTTGGTCTGTTGCGGGTTTTGTGATTTGTGGATTTTCGTAGTATCGCAGTAATTTATAGCGCCAAATTTGTTTTGCGCCGATGTCGTCAACTGATTCAACTGTTTGTGACCAAAGGCTTGTACCGTTGTGCCAGTCTAGGTTCCTGGTAGAAGATCTGATGCCCCATAAAATAACTACTATATAGAGAATGATTAACCAGTTGATTTTGTTTTGTCTTTTGCTTAAAGTATATTTGTCTAGTATTAGTAGGATGCTAGAGATCAGACCAAGACAAAATAGATAGGCATATCTTTCACGTGCTAGGCAGTAAGTTGGAAATAAATTGAGGGCTATCACGATACTCAAGATTGTGAAAAATAATGAACCAGCTATAAGTCTGTTGTGACTTTTGTATTTGGTTTCTTTGATGCTGAGGAAATAGAAAATAGCAAAGAAAAATAATAGAACAAGACCAAGGCAAAGTATATGATAAGCACTAAAAGCATTTGCTAGTTTGACATTGTGATGCTGATCAATAGTGAGTTTGAGAGGCAAAAAGAAAAGCTTGAGGTAGTGCACAAATAGTTGAGGTGCAAGAACCAAGATTCTTTCAAGACTATCATTCAAGTTGAAACTCTTAATAAGGCTAGTTTCAGCTGTAATAGAAAGTCTATAGAGAGCGTAGCCAACCAGCGCTCCAAACGAAAGCAGAACTTGATAGAGTTTGAATGACTTTAGTTTGCTCCTTATAATAGATCTGCTAAATATGAGTCCCAAGACAAGAGGACTAATTAGTAACATCTCGACGCCAAAGAAGGATATGAAAAATAGTGCTAGCCCGAGACCGGTTAAAGTACAAGCACTCAACTTATTCTTAGGATCAACTGCAAGATTGATTCGTACCGCTAGAAGAGAAAATAAAGTCGAGCTAAGAAAGCCGACACCTGAAGTTAGCATATTAATCGCTTCATTATGCAGTGGCTGAACGGTCCAGAGCAAAGTGATGATTAGTGGTATGAACCATGAGACTGGAACTTCTTTGTTTGTTTGTTTGTTGAGAAATACTTTGTTTAGTATAGAAAAAATCAGCAGTGAATTGACTATGTGGAAACTATAATTGATGAAGAGATGGTAAGCCCAAGCACTTGCCCCCCAAATGGAATAACCAATTGCAGACATGATCCATTCAAGTGGTCTGTAAATGGTGGATGGATTGTCACTCCATGCCAGGCTATAACTATTGGAACTATAGTTGCTATAAAAATCTATCGCATGTAAAAAGCCTTGGTGAATTTCTGGATTGTTTACAATCAGTTCAAGATCATCATAGCCAGTAAATTCATTACTGATGCTGGTCAGCCAGGTTAGTCCTGCTATCCCAATAATGAGCGCGATGCTCCATGCTGTTTTGTTTTGTTTGATATTCAATGGGGTTATTGTCTATTATATTCCGAGATTGTGAGATTGGGGGCCGCGTCTTTCAAATTCACCTCGTTAGCTAGACTATGGCTTATTTACTTAGGCTTCTCAAAATCAAAGAAATAGAGGGCACGTTGTCAAGAACCCATGGTTTTAGATAATGCAGCCTCGTTACTATGACCCTGATTTTCAAGTAGTTTCGAATAAATAAAATATTAGTATCAAAAACTCTTGAGCTGAGAACTTGTAGTGCTGAGGGATTCAATTTAAATTCAAAACTGAGGAGAGAGAGAAATGACTGAATTAAATGCAGCTGCTAGTTCTAGCAGCCCAGAGACACAAAATAGGATAAGCCATATAAGGCGTCGAGGTCCTGCAAAAAGGGAGGGATCAGGCAAGGCTAGTAATGCTGATGCCAATACTGTAGGCGCAAGTTTGGCAAAGCTTGCTGGAGCCAGTAATAAACGACATGCTGTTTTAAAAGAACGTATGAGCAAGGTCGATGGTCAGAATTTCTCATATGGAAATTCAATGAAGCGCTTGAATGAATTACAGCAAGCTGCTGGGCTAGAGAATATATTACTATCCGGTATAAGTACTTTTTACGATAGTGCTAATCTACCAAGGGATATTCAACCTGATAGTAAGGAAGCTAGTATTTGTGAAAGACTTATAAAAGAGGCTACAGCAGTTTTTGCAAATCAGAACACTGTCAGCACTGATCCTTTGCACAAGCTTGCAGTCAATCTTGGTCAATTAAAAGAATCGACATCTAGTGAGCAAGTTGCAACTAAGGTTGATGAGATACTGGATGAAATTAACAAGCTTAGAGATTTTGTTTTTAGTGAAGAGAACATGAATACTTATGTGGTTTGGGAGAATAGGGAGTCATGCCCGGTCAATGGTGGACCTACAGAACTAGAAGCTGTAGGAAGGAAATCCAATCATCACAATTATTCAAATACGATCAAAGCAACTGCTAATGCATATACTTGTGCTGAGATGGATGAGCAGAAAATGCAGGAATTGAAAACAGGACTTGCTAATTGCATACAAAAATCTTGGGTTCTGATTCATCAAGTCAAGCTTGTAGGTGATAGCCATGGCAATATGAAAGACGTTGTTGTTGAAGCAAGAAAAGTGCAAACTTCTGTGGAGGCTATACTCAAGAGATCTGATTATCTATTAAAGAAAGAGGTGAATGCGCTTGATAGTGCAGGGCGTAACTAGGACAGTATCTGCAGTCGTTTGTGATATTGCTTAGGGACACGCTGAAAACGAAGTTTTCTAGTCGGGTCCATGAACAAAGGTTCTGTCCGTGCTTAAGATGGTTGTGAAAAAAAGCAGAGATGATAACGAAGAAAGTATGACCCATGTTGGGTCTGTAAAGACCCCCCACGTGACAGATAAGGGTTGAGACTTTGCATTTTTCAGTGTAGCCTGAAGCAGCATCGCCAGAAACAAGCGAGGATAATGAAGCTACAATAAGCTTAATGGAAACTACAATACTATCAGAAATCAATTTCTCTAAATCAATAATTCTATTACAAGAGAAGCTAATTTCTTGGTTTGAAAATACTATTTTGTTCTTGCCAGATTTCTTAGTTGCTTTATCGGTTTTTATCGTATTTTATTTTGCAGCACGATCTGCAAGTGAATTAGCAAAAAAAATTCTTAGTTAAATACCTCAAGAATTATGCTTTAGGTAGTTTTCTTTCAACGGTAATCAAAATCACAATTCTTTTACTGGGCTTTATTGTTGCAATCAATATCATGCATCTTGATAAAGCTGTCACTTCGCTACTTGCTGGTGTTGGTATTGCTGGTGTGGCACTAGGTTTTGCATTTCAAGACATCACCGCTAACTTATTGTCAGGGGTTGCTCTTGTCATTAACAAAGACTACCCGTTTAAAGTCAAAGACATTATTGAAACTAATGATTTTATTGGATACGTAGAAGAGATAAGCCTGAGATCTACAACTATCAGTACTTTTCAAGGACAAACAGTAATTATTCCTAATAGAGTAATTTATGAAAACCCTCTTGTTAACTATAGTTTCACCCAAAAACGCAGGGTGGATTTGGAAATTGGTGTTTCTTACGGTGATGATCTAAAGAAAGTAGTTGATATCACAATGCAAGCAATCCAAGATATTGACCGAGACAAGTCCAAAGTAGTAGAAGTTTTTTATAAAGAATTTGGTTCTAGTTCTATCAATCTTGAATTGCGATTTTGGGTACCTTTTAAAGATCCAAATCAATACCTTGAAGCAAGGCACCAAGCTATTATTGCTGTTAAAGAAGCATTTGATGCTAACAATATTACAATTCCATTCCCTATTAGAACTCTTGATTTTGGTATCAAGGGCGGCAAGACTTTAGAAAATATGTTGGCTAATTGATGAAGGGGCAGTCTACTTTGTTGTTTTGGCTTGCTATTCCTAAGTCTTAATCTTAGGCAGTGCTTAAGAATCCTGCTATTGGCAGGATTTGGGATGATTGGTTAATAATTTTGCCAGTTTAATGGGGTAGCACTGATTAACGAAGTTCGCTATCTCCATAAAAGCTCTGATAGTACATAAGATTTACGCTATTTTGTTCAGAATTATTTGAGCGTGGGCTTAGTAAATATTTTTTTGAAACATTATTGACTAAGTCTGAAAATTTTAGAAGATTCTTAGCCATAGTGATATTAGGAGTTTCACTTTGTTTGATCTCAATCAGTTGAAGTTTTGATCTATTTTCATATATTAGATCTACTTCTAAACCATTTTTTTCTCTGAAATAATAGAAAAAACCTGATTCTTGATTAGCTTTATGTCTTTTGATTAATTCACTAATTACTAAGTTCTCAAATAAAACTCCAGAGATAGGACTTCTTTTAATCTGTTCTTCAGTACGGTAGCCCAATCGATGAGAAACTAATCCTGTGTCATAGAAATAAAGTTTAGATTTTTTAGAGATTTGTTTGTTGGCTATCTTTTTTGGATAGGGGGCAAGAAGAAAAATCACTTGTGATCTTTCTAAAAAAGCGAGCCATGATTTTATTGTTTTTTCATCAACTCCTAAATCTTTACTAATATCTGCATAATTCAGTTCCTGACTACATCTTGCAATTATTAAATTCAAGAATTGTTCGTAATGTTTCAAATAACTTTTTTGTAAATTAGCTTTGATGTCTCTCTCTAAAAAAGTTTTTATGTATGAAGAGTACCAAAGTTGCAGATCAATAGATTTTTTGGACCATAATTCTGGATAGGAACCTCTTTGGACGATCCAAGACCAATCTTTATTGTCCAGTTTTTTATACTCTGATAATTCGTGTATAGAAAAACTATGCAGTTCTAATACAGCAGCTCTACCAGCTAATGTCTCTTGCACTCCTTCCATTAAGGAAAACTGTTGAGAACCTGTGATAATGAATAAACCAGTTTTTGACCTATTGTCATCAATGATCTTTTTGACATAGCTTAGTAGTTCTGGCACTTCCTGGATCTCATCTATTATTAATGGATATGGGTGACTTTTGAGAAATCCTCTAGGGTCTTCTTGTGCGTAATTCCTTGTGTCTATTTCATCTAAACTTACGTAGTTATACTTTGGGAATAATTCTTTGACTAAAGTTGATTTGCCAACTTGCCTTGCACCGGTAAGAATTACCGCGCTAAATTGTTGCGCTGCTTTTAATAATTGAGGTGCAAGTTCTCTATTAATGAATGTCATTGTTTATATTATACCACCTACCGGATAAATCCGGGGTTTGATTCCGCATTTATCCAGCAGGCATCATGACTGCGTTAATTCAAATTCACATCGTCAGGTAAATTTGAAGGCGGGCCCCGAGGTCATTGAATGGAGAAAAGGCATCAGTTTCCTAAGATTATATAAGTGAGACCACCTGCTTGCCCCAGTTTATGTATTACCTTAATTGTGTATTAATGTAAAAATGCTATCGCAGGTAAAGATCAAAGGGGGTCTAATGCGTAAGTTTTTAAATCTAGTTTTAGTTGCTGTTTTTTATTAAGCAGTTCAGTTTTAAATTCAACAAAGGCAAAAACCGTTAGTCAAAAAAGAATCTCGCCAAGGCAGCTTAATGTCTGTCAAGCAGGTGGGATAGGTGGGATAGGGTCGTGGGATAGGGTCGTATCCGCACAACGCACTCTTTGGTTAAGAAAATTTTTAATATATGATGGGAGTAGGGGCATCTAAATCGCGATGCGATTTTACGATACCCAAGATGGGTCA
>JABHOV010000011.1 GCA_018695135.1 Candidatus Melainabacteria bacterium
GAAGATGATGCTCTTGGTGGTTATGATCCATATAGCTCTAGTAAAGCAGCTGCAGAGCTGGTTACAGCTTCTTACCGTAATTCTTTTTTCAACCCCAAAGATCATGGCACTAAGCACTCCGTGGCAATTTCTACGGTAAGGGCTGGTAATGTCGTCGGCGGCGGCGACTGGTCTGAAGATAGATTAATCCCAGACTGTATCAAAGCTCTTGAAAACAAGAAAACTATAGAGATTAGAAATCCATATGCAACAAGACCATGGCAGCATGTTCTAGAACCACTTGCTGGTTACCTGCAACTAGCAATCAAACTTAATCAAGATCCTAAAGCCTACGCGCAAGCATGGAATTTTGGGCCAAGACATGACTCTATCATCAATGTCGAAGAGCTTGTCAAAAAACTAATAGAGTATTGGGGTCAGGGTGAGTATCAAGTAGACAAGGGCGAGCATGTCCATGAAGCAAAATACCTTGAATTAGATATTCAAAAAGCTGTGCGCAAACTCAATTTTAGTCCGATACTAACGATAGATGAAAATTTAAGAATGACTGTGGATTGGTACAAGGAGTTTTATCAAAATCCTAAAACAATTCAAGAATTTAGCCTAAAGCAGATCAAGACCTATCACCAAAGACGCTTTGCTAGTTTTGAAGATGCGTTGAGAAGGACTTCACATAGTCAAATTTCATAAACCTAAGTAAACAAAATTATCTAAGCATTAAAATCTGGTTATTTATCAACAGTAAATACTCCCTAAAAAAGTTTTGCAGTAGCATTCAAACTAATTTTCTCCTAGCTGGCTGAACATGCAAATAAGTTTGAACCCAAGGTCTTAGCAAATTCTGATCACAAATACTCTTCAAATTAAAGTAAGCTCCATCTTTAAATGCATCAGTAAGGTCTTTTGTATTTTCAAGATCTGGTGCCTCATACAAATTGGCAGTATGTGGCACACGTTCACCTGGACAACAACGAATTCCTTGCTGTTGATTTTCATGTAAAAATTTGCTCATTTGAGTTTCACTTGGACGACGAGGGAAATTTGTTAGTATTGCACTTCTTGCCATAAGATAAGATCATAACACGTAGCATCCTCTATCTAGGGCAATTAAGATAAGCAGGCAAAATTAAATTGGGAATAACTAAACTAGATGTCATTTCTTGACTCAATTTTACGCACGTCTATTAAAGCTCTCTCGAGCTTGTATTTTTATTTGGTTTATAAACCCCAATCACGTAACAAGAATTACACTCCTGTATCAGGCAAAGTACTTGGCAATCAAGAACTCAGCAATATGATAGATGCCTCACTTGATATGTGGCTGACAACAGGTCGCTTCAATGACGCTTTTGAAAAAAAATTAGCCAAATACCTTGGGCTACGTTATGCACTGACTACCAACTCTGGCTCGTCTGCTAATTTACTTGCAATCAGCGCGCTCACTTCTCCTAAACTTGGTGATAGAGCACTGCAGCCCGGTGATGAAGTAATCACAGTAGCTGCTGGTTTTCCTACTACCGTTAATCCAATTATTCAAAACAACCTAGTGCCAGTTTTTATTGATGTAGAACTTGGTACTAACAATATTGATCATAGTCAAATTGAAGCAGCGCTAAGTCCAAAAACCAAAGCTGTTTTTGTAGCGCATACTCTTGGTAATGTTTATGAGCTAGAAAAAATCCAAGCACTTTGCAAAAAACACAATCTCTGGTTAGTTGAAGACAATTGTGATGCGCTAGGATCCAAATACCTAGGGCAATACACAGGGACCTTTGGAGATATTTCTACTCTTAGCTTTTATCCCGCTCACCATATAACAATGGGAGAAGGCGGAGCAGTTCTCACCAACGATCCACTCTTAAATAAAATCATCATGTCTTATAGAGATTGGGGACGTGATTGCTGGTGCCCGCCAGGCAAAGACAATACTTGCAATAATCGTTTTGGTTTTCAGATGGGCGCCTTGCCTGAAGGCTATGACCACAAATATATTTATTCTCATATTGGTTACAACCTTAAAATCACTGACTGGCAAGCAGCTTGCGGGCTAGCTCAGCTCGACAAGCTAGACGAGTTTGTGCAAGCAAGAATCGATAATTTTGACTATCTACATAATGGTCTCAAAGACTTAGAAGAATACCTGATACTTCCTTATGCTGTTGAAAACGCAAATCCAAGTTGGTTTGGTTTTCCAATTACAGTAAAAGACAACGCGCCGTTTAACAAACTCGAACTGACTAAATACCTTGAAGAAAAACGAATCGGTACTAGGCAAGTTTTTGCAGGCAACATCCTTAGGCAACCAGCCTACCGAACAACTAATTTCAAACTGCGCATTAGAGATTCTAAATTACTTGAAAGCAAGGATCTAGAAGATGAGCACTATACGCTACTTCCAAACTCCGACATCATCATGAGACAAAGTTTTTGGATTGGTACTTGGCCGGGTTTAACCAAGCAGGATTTGGATTATATGATTGAGACTATCCACAACTTCATCCACACTTATCTTAAAACTAGTACTTTTAATTGAATCGAACACGGGAATAAAGTCAATATAGGAAATACATTCCTTTATTTCAAACATGTCAAACAACCCACCAGGACTCACCAAGAATTTAATTCTTACAGCCGGACCTTGTATAGATTACAAGGAAGTCAACTATGCAGCTGATGCTGCGCTCAATGGTTGGAATCATCAGCATAGTGATTATATTCGTGACTTTGAAGCTTTATTTAAAAACTATATTGGCGTAGATCATGGTTTTGCCACTTCAAGTTGTACTGGCGCCTTGCATCTTGCACTACTCGCTAAAGGCATCGGTCCAGGTGATGAAGTTATAGTACCAGAGACAAGCTGGATTGCAACTGCTGCTGCTGTTGTTTACACTGGCGCTACTCCTATTTTTTGTGATATTGAAGCAGATAGCTGGGTGATGGATTCAAGTAAGTTAGAAAAACATATCAGTCCACGCACTAAGGCAATTATTCCAGTGCATCTTTACGGTCAACCAGTTGTGATGGAACCAATTTGGGATTTAGCCAAGAAGCATAATCTATTTATTCTTGAAGATGCAGCGCCATCAATTGGCAGCTTGTACAAAGGCAAGAAGACCGGCAATCTCGGTCATGCAGCAGCTTTTAGCTTTCAAGGTGCCAAGGCAGTAGTGACAGGCGAAGGTGGTTTTTTAGTTACTAATGATGAAGAACTTAAAAACCGAGCATACTTTATTAATGATCATGGTAGAGATCCGAGTCGTACACTTTACAATATTGAAATTGGTTACAAATACAAAATGTCCAATATCCAGGCAGCTCTTGGTTTAGCACAAATGCAAAAAGCCGAGCAAATCGTCGAGCAAAAAAGACAGATCTTCTCCTGGTATCAAGATAGACTCGGAGACATCGATGAACTTAGTCTCAATATTGAAAGACCTGAAACCAGAAATATATTTTGGATGAGTTCTCTTGTGCTTGGTGATCAAATCAAATTCGAGCGTGATGAATTTATCACAGAACTTAAAAAACGCATGATAGATAGCCGTCCGATGTTTCACCCCATGAGTGGGTTTCCGATGTTTGATTCAGCTGACAACCCAGTCGCCTACTCTATTCCAATGCGCGGCATCAACCTACCTAGTGGGCACGCAAGAACAGAAGAAGAAATAGATTATGTCTGTGCTCACATTAGAGACTTGCTAGGTAAAGATATTGGCAAATGTGCCAAGTTACAACCTCAAGGCTGCTTGGCTTTTAGAGATGAAGTTGAAAGCAAACTTGCCAACATGAAAGCAGATACAAAACTGCAAATTAAAATTCCACAAGGACATCTAAGTCCAGTCACAGCTCAGTCACTTAGCAAGGAAGAGGATATTTCTGTGCTTGCTAAGTGGCGCAAGGCAGCCCAAGATGCTTTCCCTGCTCAGTTTGAAGTGACAGAAGAAGGTACTAAGCGCTGGCTTGAAAACGCCGTGCTGAAAACAGCTGATCGGATATTATTCTGGGTTCACAACGACACAGGAGTCAAAATTGGTCATGTTGGGCTGTTCAGATTTGACTTAAGTCAAAAATTTTGTGAATTAGATAATATAGTACGCGGTGAAACAGGCTCTCCATGGATTATGCAAGAGGCATGCCAAGCATTAATTGATCTTTGTCAAGGTGAATTAAAACAAGAAGATGTTTATCTTCGCGTTTTTTCGAATAATCCCAAAGCACTCAAACTCTACGAAAACCTAGGAATGAAAGAAATACAAAGATCTCCATTACGCAAGATTGAAGAAAATGGAGTGATTAAATGGGTCGATGTCATTAAAGCTCCTTATGAAGAAATAGAAAGGTATTTTATAACATATAAGCTTGATCGCGACGTAACGGAGTGAAGACGGATGAACGACATAGAAAAAATCAAAGAGATACGCAGATCAATCGTCAAGATGGTGCACAATGCTGGTGTTTCACACATTGGTGCAGCCTTCTCTATGATTGAGATTCTTTATAGTCTTTATTTCAAAGTAATGAAGCATGATCCAAAAAATCCAGAAGATCCAGACAGAGATATTTTTGTACTAAGCAAGGGACACGGTAGTGCCGGACTCTATGCCACCTTGGCTCATAGTGGTTATTTTCCTGAAGAAGACCTTATGACTTATTGTGTCAATGACGGTAAATTACCTGGGCACTTAGATAAAGACAGTTGTCCTGGAGTGGAGGTTTCAGCAGGATCTTTAGGTCACGGATTTCCTATTTCTTTAGGCTTAGCCTTAGCCCGTAAAAATACGAAGCAGCGTGTATTTTGTATTATTGGTGACGGTGAATGTAACGAAGGGTCTATTTGGGAGGCTGCGATGTTAGCACCAAGTCTCGGCTTAAACAATTTCACAGTAATTATCGACTTTAATAAAATACAATCTTTTGGTAAAACTAATGAGATTATTGATCAGACTAATATGGCAGAGCGCTGGGCTAGTTTTGGTTGGGACACAGTTGAAATTGATGGACACAACATAGAAGAAATTGAAAATGCTTTACAGGCTAACGGGAGCGCTTTTCAGAAGATTACAGATGCAAGGCTTGCGAGAAGCCCCGAAGGGGCTGGTCCGAAGTTGGCTGAAGCCAATGAGGACGAGCATAACACAGCAGATGGAGCTTCTGGAATGTGCTCCAAACCGAAGGCGATTGTTGCGCATACGGTAAAGGGTAGAGGCGTTAGTTTTATGGAAGACCAACTTCTCTGGCATTACAAATCGCCTGATGGCGAACAATTGGCACAAGCACTGGAGGAACTCAAGTGATGATCGTCATTGCGAGCCCGAAGGGCGTGGCAATCCAGTGGACAGACTCGGCTGTAAACTTGTTATTGAATCTTTGCATTAGATTGCCACGCCCTCTACGAGGACTCGCAATGACGGAGGAACTCTCATGAGAGCAACTTTCATAAATACCTTAATAGAACTTGCTCGCAAAGACGACAAGATATTTTTACTTACGGCAGACATGGGCTTTAGTGTACTTGAACCCTTCGCTGAAGAATTTCCGGATCGCTATATCAATACTGGAATCACAGAACAAGCGACTGTGAGTATCGCTGCTGGGCTAGCGCTCTCTGGCTACAAAGTCTATGCCTACAGCATTACACCCTTTATTACCATGCGCTGCTACGAGCAAGTAAGGCTCGATGTTGCTTACATGAACACCAATGTAAAGATCATTGGCGTTGGTGCTGGTTTTGAATATGGAGCTGCCGGCGCGACTCATCACGCTATTGAGGATATTTCCCTGATGCGCTCACTACCCAATATGAAAGTAGTTTGCCCTGGTGACAATCTAGAAGCGAAAGCAATCCTTCAGCAAAGTGCTCAAGATCCAAGCCCAATGTATATAAGGATAGGCAGAAACAAAGAAGCTCAATATCACAAAGACAATACCCCAATCATGATAGGCAAAGCCGTCACTATCAATAAAGGAGAGGATTACGCTATAATCACCACCAGTAACACTTTAAGTATTGGTAAGAAACATCTTGACGAAGCAAAGGCAGCAGGCAAAAATCCATACTTAATTAGTATGCACACCGTCAAGCCTCTTGATAAAGACATCATCATGGAATTAATAGAAAAAGATATTGCTATCTATAGTCTTGAAGAAGCCAATATAGTTGGAGGCCTCGGTTCAGCCATAGCTGAAGTAATTGCCGAGTCGGGCAAAGCAGTTAAGTTCAAACGCATTGGCATCCCAGATCAGTTTACTCATCATGTTGGCAGCCAGGATTATCACCGTCAATTTTATAAGCTAGACCTTTCATTAGATTTTCAAAATCTCTAACAAAGGATTTAATCTCAAGAGGAGAGTTTTTGAGTTCACGTGGCAAAGCAGTTCTGTAAGCAGCAATCCTCGCTATATCATTAGCAAGCTCTATTGCTTTGGTGATATATTCTTCTTTAGTTTTAGCAATCAATTCTTTATGCCCGATATTATGATAGTAAGAACTAGTCATTCTTGAAACCCATCTATCACCTTCCATGGTAATGGCAGCAAGGCCCATCATTGCAGCTTCTAATGATGTAGTGCCACCACCATAAGGAAACGTATCCAACAAAATGTCAGCTTCGTTGATGCGCAATAAATAATCAGTCCTGCCATTGGTCGCATCCAGTGAAACTCGTTCTCTCGCAATTCCAGCCTTATCAAAGACATCATAGAAGTATTGTTTATTACTTGCATTCACCAAACTATTAGAGTCAAATATGATTCTAGAATTTGGTACAGCCTTTAATATCTCAATCCAAGTATTCAAGACTTCTAATGTGACCTTGCGAGGTGAATTAAAAGCTCCAAAACTAATGAAACCATTTTTCAAACAAGCAGGTTCAGTCAGCTGTTCAGGAACTCCATAAAGATCAGCATGCACAAAGGATTTGAGCCTTAGTACTTCTTCGGTGAAATACTGCTCTTCATCAGTTCTAATTAAACAATCGTCAGCAATTATATAATCTACTTCAGGAATCCCTAGAGTACCAAAATAGCCTTGGTGGGTAATTTGTACTGGAGCAGGTTTGAGTTTAAATATCGGCAATCTCTCACCAGCGGTAAAACCATTCATGTCAAATAAAATATCTATTTGATCTTGATAAATTAAATCAGCAGCAGCCTTATCATCAAGGTCCTGAATATACTTAAGACTCTCAGAATACTGCATCAATAATTCTGTTTTCTCTGTAACTTCATCATGGTTGTAATATAAATATATTTCAAACTTGTCTTTGTTGATTTCTCTAAAAATACTTATAAGGTAATTAGCAATGGGGTGATTACGAAAATCAGCAGAGACAAAACCGAGTCTCATCTTAGTTTTGACCGATCTCCTACTATGATCATAGCTAGGCAGATACCCACATAGAAATTGATCATTGTATTCTTCCGCTAATTCCAAAAAATCATCAAGCCCTTTATTGGGATCATAATACTCATGGAAAATCATAACTCCAAGTAGTTTAGATTCCGGCTTTAAGGTATAAGCAAGTTTGCAATAATCATAAGCCTTGTCATGAAAACCAAACCTTTTGTAAGCCTCGGCTAGTCCACAATAAATACCAATATGAGGTCCCTGAATCGCTAGCGCCGCGTTAAGATACTTAACTGCAAGAACCTCTTGCTGGTCAATCAATAATATAAGTGCCAGTCTATAATATGCTTGCCAATAATTAATATCAAGCTTAATCACTTGTTTATAAGTATTCAAAGCATCCGCATAAATCTCACTTTTCTCTAGGCAATAAGCCAAACAATACAAGGCATGGATATTCGTTTGCTCTCTTGCTGCAACTTGCTTGAGTACTGGTATTGCTTTATCCCACTTACCCAGCTTTGCCAAGGCTTGTCCTAAGCAATAAATCCCTTGTTGATTAGCAGGATCAAACTCCAATAGTTTTTCCAGATTTGCAACAGCCTCAGGCAGTAGATTTTTCTTAATTAAACCCAAGGAATCATTCAATAACTTTGTTGAATTCATCTTTGAACCTCTTGAGATTTCAATAACCACATATCACGGATCGCTTTTTCAAAACGCAGAACATAACTGGCAAGGTTCATCTCTGATGACATCAAATCTTGCTTTAAAGACATGCGATAGTCTTGAATACGCGCTTGATCATTAGCGAGATCTACGGCTTTCTTTATATAGTCTTCCACATCAGTGGCAATAAGCTCTCCATGTCCAGCATTAATCAAAAAACCTGTAGACTGTCTTCCAAGCCACCTATCACCATTAATGGTAACTACTGGTACTCCCATCATTAAGCTTTCAATAGTAGAAGTCCCACCACCACACGGAAATGGGTCAAGTGCGATATCAACTTCATTATAAGTCTGAATAAAGTCATCTCTCTCAATAGAGCTTCTAAAAACAAGGCGATCAGGCATTACACCATGCTCCCTAAATCTTTTTTCTATAAAGAATTTCCCTGACATTGATTCAACAAATCGATTATCAATTACGAGCTTAGTATTTGGGCAACGCTTGAGTATTTCTGCCCAAACAGCAATCACGCGTGAAGAGATCTTGTGCGAAGTATTCATAGAAGCAAAACTCACATAATTATTTGTAAGACAAGGGGCTTGACTAACGGCATCTGGTAAATCATAAGAATCACAATGTACATAGCAAGAAGCCATTTTATAGACAGATTCAGTAAAATATTGTTCTTCATCCTCCTTGACTAAATGCTCATCTGCAATTACAAAATCCATTTCCTTCATACCCAACGTACCAAAGTAACCAATATGGCTAACCTGTACTGGCGCTGGTTTATATTTAAAAATTCCTAGGCGATGCCCCTTGGTAAAGCCTGACATATCAAACAATAAATCAATCTCATCTTCAAAAATCATCTTGGCAGCAGCTTCATCCGAGAGCTGATCAATCGTTTCATACTTATGAGCCAAACTTTTGTAGTCATGAGTTAAATCATCTTGATATTGATTATTGTGATAAAGAACAAATTCAAAATCATCTTGATTCATTCCAGCCAATACCTTATACAAGTAATAACTTACCGGATGATAGTGTAAATCAGCAGAAACAAAACCTATTCTCAGTTTAGTTTTGGTTGGATCAAGACGCTTTTGAACAGCGCCTGTATAGTTATCTTCTACTTGGGTTAATACTTGCTGAGAATATTCAATAGCCAATTTTTGGAAATCAGCGAAACCCCGTGCTGGGTCCTTGTGTGAATTAAAAAGCAAGCAACTCAAGCTGCGCTCATCAGTTGGATCCAGCTCATTGGCTGCTTGATAATGCTTAATTGTAATATCATAAAGTCCAGTATCCTTTGAAGCAAAGCCAATATTGAGATGCAGCTCTTTGTCATGAGGCTTAGCCTCTAAAGCCTTCATTAAATAAAGTATCGCCTCATAGTTCTGCTTGTCTTTAGCCAAGGTCCTTCCCAAACAATCATAGACATGCGGCTGCTCAGGATTCAAAGCCAGAGATTGCTTATAAGAGTTGATCGCCTTATCAAAGTCAGCTGTTTTTTCATAGGCATAACCTAGCTTCGCAAGAATATTAAAATCATAAGCATTAATAGCAACAGACTTTTCTAAAGAGGAGACAGCGTTCTTGTATTCTCCAAGCTTGATTTGCACTTGTCCTAAAACATTGAGTGCTTGAATATCTTTTGAATTTTTACGGAGGACTTTTTTAAGCAAGTACAGAGCATCAGCAAAATTAGATTTGCTGATACAATCCAGTGATTTTTTAATTGCGCTATTCATAGAGTTAAATGCTCTCTATTAGTAATTTTCCACCATGCTAGAACTAAATCACTAGGCATAATCACCGAGGGGTATCGGTCATATGGACTAGGGTAAATAAACCAGGAGAATCAAAATACTGGACTTTTATCTAAGGCTCTCAGTGATTGATATCGGGAATCATACAGTTATGCAAAAAACCTTGGCTAGCTCATTGAAAAAATCAATCAAGCTATTAAACAGTGCCAGAATTCCTGAAGCTATTGACTATCTCAAACAAGTCATTAAAAGACATCCACGAAGCACAGACCCTCTGAAACTACTTGCAGAGATTTATATGAAAGATACAGGAGAAATGGAAAAAGCTCAGGAGTATCTCGAAAAATCACTTTCAATAGAAACCAACGATGTCATAAGTTATTTCCACCTCGGGCTTTGCCTAGAAAAAGCCAAAAAACTCAACCAAGCATTTGAAGCTTATAAAAAAGCTCACTTTCTAAGCCCCGAAGACGGTCCGATATTACATTGTATCGCCCGTATACTCAATCAAACCAAGCATCATGCAGCTTCAATTTTTTATGCAAAAAAAGCTTTAGAACATTTACCCAATGAACTAATGCTATATACCGACCTTGCCTACATGTGCCATGGACTTGGCATGTCGACTGAAGCCTACGACTATTACAAGAAAGCTATAGAGTTAGAGCCCGACAATAAAACCAGCTATAGCAGTTCTATCTTTGTAGCCCATAAAGTACCCGGCATAAGCCATCAAGACTTAATGCAATTAGCTCAGGGACACAATCAAAAATTCATTAGAAGCAAAAAGCAAGATCTTAGTTTTGATCACTCCAACAGATACGACCCAAACAAAAAACAATTCAAGCTCGGTTTTGTTTCAGCTGATTTCAAGAGACACCCAGCAGCATACACCTTGATATCCGTATTCGAAAAATTAAACAAATCTAAATTTGAACTGAATTTCTACTACAACAATAAAGATGAAGATTTCATGACAGAAAAATTCAAAAAGATAGCTCATCGATTCAACTTTGTCCAAGAACTTAACGATGAAACATTGGCACAAAAAATCAACAATGACCAAATCGATATTCTGTTTGATCTTTCTGGCTTCACTTCTGGCGAAAGGCTTGCAGCAATCGCCTACAAACCAGCCCCACTACAGCTAACGCACATTGGCTACTTTGGCACTCTAGGCATGCCAGAAATTGATTTTATAATTGCAGACAAAACAGTGGTAAAAGAATCTGAAGAGCAGTTTTATACAGAGAAGGTCTATAAGATGCCTCATTGTTACACTCATTGTAATCAAGATGGTGTTCCTCAAGCAAACAAAGAAGCACCTTGTCTTAAAAATGGCTATATCACCTTTGGCTCATTCAATACTTTCCATAAAATCTCTAAGCAAGTCTTAATTAGCTGGATAGAACTCCTTAATGCAATCCCAAACTCCAAATTGCTTTTTGATTCCAGGTCCATGATGCAAACTAGCGACTTAGATTTCTTTAAAAATTTCTTTATTGAACGTGGTATTACAAGTGATCGAATTATACTCAGGTCTAATATTGAACGTGATGATTTTCTCAATAGCTATAATGACGTTGATATTGCGCTTGATCCTTTTCCTCTTTCTGGTGGCAGCACCACCATGGAAGCTCTTTTAATGGGGGTTCCAGTAGTGACAATTACTGGTGATAAATGGTCTGGAAGAATGTCAAGCACATTACTAAACACAATTGGGCATGATGAATTAATCACAAATAGCGTCGAAGAATATAAAAGCAAACTGATTGAATTAGCTCAAGATCAAGCTAGAATCCAAGAATATAGGGAGAACTTAAAGCAAGACATGAACAAGTCACCACTCAATATCAATCAATACCTGCCAGCTTTTGAGCAAGCTCTGCTTGATATGTGGCAAATTAAGTCTAACTCGCAATGATAAGGCAAATATAGTAATATATAACTAATGACTATGACTATCGAAAGCTCAACTACAGATTCTAGCTTGCAAAGCAGCAACTACGACGTATCGATTTTTATCCCCGTCTATAATGAAGAAGAAAACATCAAATTGCTGGATGACCAGATCAAAGCAGCCTTAGATGGTCAGAGCATCAACTACGAAGTTATTTATGTCGATGACGGTAGTTCAGACAAAAGTTTTGAAGTTCTCAAATCTGTTGCCCAAGGCAATAGTCATATCAAAGTTCTCAAGTTTAGACGCAACTTTGGTCAAACAGCCGCAATGTCTGCCGGCATTGACGCAGCTAGTGGTAAGGTACTGATTCCAATGGATTCAGACTTACAAAATGATCCAAGTGATATACCAAACCTACTTGCCAAAATAAACGAGGGATATGATGTAGTGAGCGGCTGGCGCAAAAACCGCAAAGATACTTTTATCAACCGTACTCTTCCTTCAATGATGGCAAATAAATTAATTTCTTGGTTATCAGGAGTTAACTTACACGATTATGGCTGCACCCTCAAAGCCTATCGCTCAGAAGTATTAAAAGACATTCGCCTCTATGGTGAGCTTCATCGATTCATACCTATCTGTGCAAGCTGGGTTGGAGCCAAAGTAACAGAGATTCCTGTTAAACACCATGAAAGACAATTCGGTGAATCAAAGTACGGCATAAATAGAACCTTCAAAGTAGTTCTTGATCTAATGTTGATGAAATTCTTAACTGATTACATCACTAAACCAATTTATGTTTTTGGTGGGATCGCCTTTATTTCAATCTTGCTTTCTTTTGCAAGCTTTGTAGGGGCTATCGCACTTAAGTTCACCAATCATATACAACTAGATGGAACTCCACTACCTTTACTGGGAGCAATGTTCTTTACCGTGGGAGTACAAATCTTTATGATGGGTATACTTGCTGATTTAGTGATGCGCACTTACTATGAATCACAAAATAAAAGAACTTACTCGCTAGAGGAAGCTTTAAACCTGCATGATTAAAAGCATCCCACAATTTGCTGGATGTCTAATCATCCTCTGTCTTTTATTGAACCCGCTACAAGCTGAACCCCACAAGGCTAGCCTCAATTACCAATTACCCGAATCCCAAAAAATCAAATTACGAGTAACCAAAATCCCTAAAAGATTTCCCTGGGTGGAAAGGGACCTAGATGGCAAAGTAGAGTTGCCAGAAATAGGCAGCACTATCATTGCTGAGAATATCGAAGCCATTGCACTTAAAGATCCTTATGGCAAGCTGGCTATAATCAAAGAAGGGTCTAAGTTTTATGCAGAAATTACCAAAAAGAATAAAGCTGAAAGCTTTTGGCGCAAAGGTAATGTCAAGCTGGAATTCTACAAACTAGAACTTCAACAAGGTCAAGAAATAGACATTAGTGATATGGATTTTGATTCTTCAAAGAATTCTAATTTGTTCACCACTGGATTAAAAAATATCGGCATCACAGCAGCTAGTGGATTAGCTGGTGCTGTTGCCGCCCCAATTGTAATATTTCAAATTTCCTCGGTTGCAGGATTAAGCTTAGCTTCCAATCCAATGTTGGCTGGTACAGCGGCAGCCATTGGTGGTGGTATTGGTATTAGCCACGGTATCAAGCGCAAGGGCGAGTCATTCATTATTGAACCTGGCGCAGAATTAGAAATAGAAATTAAAGAACCTTGGCTAATAGCTCAAAACATAGGAAATCCATCAGGGCTTGTCTCAGAACGGATTCAAACCAAATCCAAAAAACCCAATTTTAAACTAAATATAACCCAAGTAAAAAAATCAAAAGACGACTTCGGAGACAAATGTATCAAAGTCAGCCTTGAGTATGAGAATAAAACAGGGCAGGAATTAAGACATAGCTCGTTTCAACTTGTCGACAGTATGGGCAAACAATACGAACCAACGCTCATGAGCTCGGGATCATCTATTTTTGGGAAGCTACCAAAACAAGGAAAACTCAACTTGTGTTACACAAGCGAGTTTCCTAACACTACCCACCACTTAAAAGTTGTAAGATATTTTGATAGAACGACTATTGCTAGTCGCAAGATCGTATTACGTTAAATCATTACGGTAAAAGACTAAGTGCAATCTGCGGAGAATTATTAGCCTGAGCTAACATCGCTCCAGCAGTCTGTTGCAAGATTTGATTTCTTACCAAATTACTACTTTCTGAAGCTACATCTACGTCTTGGATTCTTGATAAAGA
>JABHOV010000069.1 GCA_018695135.1 Candidatus Melainabacteria bacterium
AATACTTCTTCGCCTTCTTCAAGTTGAATACTACTCAAGTCTTTGACACCCGTTTCAACTTTGATCTTTTGAGCCATAAGTCCTTGCATAAACTTGGCGTGAATGTCTTTATCCAAAAAAGGCATCAGTTCATCCATCATTTCTATCACCCGGACTTGTTTGCCATGGTGAGCAAGCATGGAAGCCAATTCCAAACCGATATAGCCGCCACCAATAAATAAATATTTGTCCGCAAAACCCTTTGCCAGATTCTCCTCAGAGAAGAAACTATCACTAGTAAGTGCATCCGGAAACTCATCGAGTGTCCGCGGCTTAGTGCCAGTGGCAATAATCAATTTACAATAGTCGAGTTTTTTGCCATTAACGACAACGCCATCAGTAGAGATTTGCGCTTCAGCAATAATCACTTCAATATCAGCAGCTTTCAGCTCACTTGCAATTGCTTTTTCAAGCATCATTTTGTTTTTTTTGATTAGCTTAGGAAAGTCAGCAAGATTCTTAATAGAGTGCAGTTGCTTACTTGGGATACAACCGACGTGAAGACAAGCACCACCAAGTTTGTTTTTTTCAATCAATGTGATTTTTTGTCCTGAGAATCTCTTACGAAGTTCTAGTGCCGACATGTAGCCAGCAGGGCCGCCTCCGATAATCACTATTGCTTTGTCATTTAGTTTAGACATCTCAAATTATTATAACGAAAGCTCCGGAAGGGGTTTCTTTAATTCACCAGCATTATGTGACATTCTCAATAAATATCTGCCAATACCATCAATACAGAGACTTAATGGCACAAAAGTATCTCTGTGAGAAGGGAGCATTTTGGAGAGAAAGTCAAAAACGGTACCACCAATCAAACCTAAACCCGAAGCAAAGTAGAACTTCTTACCATTTTTGAGATGACCAGGATGTGCCTGTTCAAAATCAATCATAATTCCACCTAGATCTC
This sequence comes from Candidatus Melainabacteria bacterium, assembly GCA_018695135.1. Classification (GTDB taxonomy): domain Bacteria; phylum Cyanobacteriota; class Vampirovibrionia; order LMEP-6097; family LMEP-6097; genus JABHOV01. The sequence goes on from JABHOV010000069.1 coordinate 947, forward strand.
TTAACGCAGTAGCAAATTTCTCCTTACCAGTCACAAGCCAAGTCAAAGCTCCCACATTAGTCATAATACTGGCAATCACTCCGATCATTGCATTATTAGAATCAGCCAAGTTTGTGAATATCTCTTTGCTCACAAAATTGTGATAAGTCTTTTTAAGTCCTTCAAGAATATGTTTAAAATGATCACCGACTGATTTGAACTTATCATCACCATTAATAATCGAAAGGGAGTTGGCAAGAGTGTAAGTACCAGAAGCCGTTCCCCGATCAAGATAGGTGTGATCTTGTGGTACAAAGAAACCGACGACGATATCGTTAAAGTGCCCAAACGCTCCCAGCAAATCAAACTTGAGTAAATATTCAAGCATATTAATTGCTCCATTGAGGATCAAAAATGCCTTAGTACCAAATTTACCAAAGCTATCAGCAAAGCTTTTAACGGTATCAGAAAAATTATATCGATGAGCTATTGCAGAAGCCGCATTACCAAAGATCGACAAAAAATTGGCTGCCTCTGGTATGAATTTTTTAATAACGAAATGGTCAGTAATTTGCTGCAAGTCTCTTTGCCAGTTTTCTTTTTCTTGTTTAGGTAAAAGCTGATCTTTAGACTGACTGGGAATTTCTGTTTTTTTGTCGTTAACAAATTTAGCTAGCGGCTCAATAGAAACTGATTCGGCAAAGGCCGGGTGGCTTATCTGAGTCTGTTCAGAGGAGGGGGCGATTTGCAAAATAAAATCCTAAGTAATATGAATTGACAGAAATGACACTCCGCCTAAGCAAGCTTCGCGGTATTCGTCTTTGCTCAGAATAAATAATAGCACCACGGCAGGCACTCTTATCTCCAATTGATTTTAATCGAGTCCATGAAACAACTAAAACGTTACGCTATCAACACCGGGTGATAACACCGTAACGCTTTGTATTTACGCATCAAGCTTTACTAATACCAATTCCAAATCATAATCCACCCCGGTCAATTCAGACAAAGTCACGTTAGCGGTCATAGACTTGAATTCAAAACTAGGTTTATTTAATTGAATAGATCCTTGCTGAATAAAAGCACGCTTGCCCATTGCTTGAGCGGCGCCGACTATTTTGTGGTCAGCATACACTCCTTCATTACATACTTGGTAACGGAAGCAGTTGTGCTCGCTTAGGTTCTCGTCATTACCAGCTACGTTAGTGGCGTGGCAATCCAGTCCCAGAATTTCATTCACCAAATCGATAACCTTTTCATTAACCGCTTGAAACGACTCTTTTAATTTCCCACCATAAACAGCATCAGCCTGCGCTCCTATAAAAGTGTAACAAATATCCCCACCATGGCAAACCGCCTTGCCACCCGTCGGACGCACAAAACAATCAATACCCATGGACTGCGCTTCAGCCATCAACTCATCTCTGCCTCTTTGAGCTTTACCAAGAGTGATAGCTGGTTTGTCCCAAGTGTAGAAAAATAATAGATGCTCAGTTTTTTGACTTGAGTCAAAAATTTCGAAGAGTTCACGGTCTCGTTGCATTGGATTTACTAGAGTTACTATCATGACTGCTCCGCTAATTGATCTGCCATATAACTAGACCTCACCAAGGGACCAGCCTTAATCCACAAACCAATCTTGAGCGCCTCTTCAGTATAAAAATCATAAGTCTCAGGTTCAACATATTCAAGCACAGGTAACGGCATACCAGGCGGCTGAAGATACTGACCGACTGTTGCATAACGTACTCCATGATCATAAAGATCCTGAAACAGTTCGAGCATTTCTTCGCGGGTTTCACCAAGTCCAACCATAATTCCACTCTTGAGTTTCAGATTACTATTGACGCGAAAGTACGAAAACAAATCAAGTGCTTTTTGGTAACTGAATCCAGGTCGTACATATGAGTAAGCCTTCTTCACTGTTTGAATATCAAAACAAAGCATGTCTGGTGCCGCAGCGATAATCTCATCAAAAGCAAAGCTTTGATTTTGAAAATCTGGAATCAACAACTCCAATTGCACGTCAGGTCTGTGCTCACGGACATAATTAACTACTTGCCTAAAATGCGCCGCACCACCATCAAATAAATCATCACGAGTCGGTGAAGTTATCACAACATACTTCGCTCCCATGTAATTAACCATGTCGAGCATCTTCTTGGCTTCACCAGGATCAACGGGCTCAGGCTCACTGCGGTCAACAGCACAAAAAGTACAAGCGCGAGTACATTGCGAACCGAGTATCATCACGGTGACAATCCCACGACTAATACATTCTCCGCGATTGGGGCATTTGGCTTCCTCACAAACAGTAGTCATGCCATCAAGCGGCATCTTTTTGATTAAGTTGTCAAAATGATACTTTGGCTTGTGATTACGCAACCACTTTGGTAATTTTGGAAGATCTGCCTTGGGGATCTTAAAAGGGTTTGCTTTGGCTTCAAGCATGGAATAAAGTATACAAGATGCAGGAGAAATTCTTAGTTAAAAATATTTTTTCTACTGAAGAAAAACTCCGGGTCTGTGATTCAGTACACAAACTCAAAGAACATTGGATTAATCGCGGTGGCTATTTTGCATATCCCTTCTTTTCTTTAGGTGCAGCTAGCTATATGGATGCGCGCGAAGACCAAAGTCGCTACTATCAATGGGCAAAAAAATTCAATCCTCTATTAGAAGCAGAATTTGCTTGGCTCTATACTAAAATCCAAGACTGGTTGCAAACAGAACTTGGCAAAGAAGTAAAATACCATCCAAAGCAAGCTCTCCCTGGCTTTCATATCTTTTTGGGTGACGAACTTTTTGAGATCCCTGTTGCTTCCAGACATGTTGATTTGCAATATAGAGATCTTGATTGGGGCGACTTGAAATACAAACCTGAAGACTCTTTGAGCTTTACAGCCTATATCAAACTACCAGCCAATGGCGGTGGTATGTCAGTTTGGGACTATAGTCACCAAGACTTGCTTGAGCTAGATCCACTAGCAAGGGAAGCCAAACTCAGTGCAGCAGAGTCTAAGTATCAGAAATTCCAAGAAGGTGACATCGTCATTCACTCTGGACTTCACTATCATCAAATTGCTCCAATGGAAGAGCCGACTGAAGAAGATCAAAGAATTAGCCTACAGGGACACGCAGTTTTGGCAGATGATGGTAGTTATCAGCTTTACTGGTAAGGATTATCTTACTTTCCTTGCGCTTAGTCACAAGCACGTGCTATTTTTCTCTTAATGCAGATTTTCAGTAGAAGGATTTTAGTTTCAGTTTTTGTTTTTGCGATCTTGTTTCCAAGTATCGCTAAAGCAGGTGTGGTTACAGGAGAACTTATTGAAGTTGATTCAGAACTGCGCGAAGAACTCGATGCTTACAGAGTCAAGCTTGATGAATGCGACAGTGACAAATACAGTTTAGAAGTTAGAGCTAAAGATCTTGATACAAAAATCGCTGCACTTGCTGCCAAAATGAAAAGTCTAGCCATGAACAATGACAGACTCAATAGTCAGCTCAACACACTAAAAGTAGAAAACAAACAATTATTATCAGAAAGAATCAGCGCTTTGAAAGAAGAAACCAAAGCTGAACCAGCTCCGATAGTTAAAAAACCAGCAGTAGTCAACAGTACTGATACTTGCGAGTCTCATCCAATCAAAAGCCCTCTTGGTGTAATTGTTGGTGCTCCACTTGGATTAGTAGCAGGTGGACTTAGAGGTGCAATCACTAAAGGTGTTGCAGTTTCAGACCATCTGCAAGAAAACCTTGGAGAAAGTCTTCCAGCTCAATTCGTTTCTAAAACAGTTGGATTTGTAATTGGAACTATACCTGGTGTTCTTTCAGGAATTATTACTGGATTCGTTGACGGTATCAGATACGGTTGGTGCAGTCCATTTACAGCAAAAAGTATCAGCCTAGAAGGTGACTTCGTTGGTGACTGGGATTCATACGATACTTTTAGATACTAACGAATAGATTTATGGCAAAATTTACAATATTACACAATCCACGCTGCGGCAAATCCCGCATTGCTCTCAAGTTGCTTGAAGGCGAGGGAGTAGACCTGGAAATCAGAGAATACCTCGATGATCCTCTTTCAGAGAACGAACTTCAAGAACTACTAGCAGTTGCTAAGTTCAATACACAAGCATTAGTGCGTAACAAAGAAGCCAAAGACTTTGGTGTGAATCTCAAAACTGATGACTTAATCAAAGCCATTGCCATGTATCCCAAGATCATGCAAAGACCTATAGTTATCAAAGGCAAGACTGCTGTAATAGCGAGAGATGATGACTGGTTTGAACAACTATAAATTATGCCCCGCGCTGCAGTACTAGTCCAAGGTGTTAATTCCGCAAACTATATCAAAGAAGCACTACTTGAAGGTGGCTTGGATCTACATGACTACGACAAAATACTAGAGCCTGACACTGAAGAGATTTTTGATAGGCATATTTTTTCCAAACTCGGTTTTTGGGATTGGGCTGGTGACGTAATTCAATTCTATAATAACCTCAGTCGTCGCCAAGCAGCTTGCCGCTTGGTACGCGAGTCAATTCTTGAATTACAAGCACAGGGCTATGATGTTGATATCATCGCTCATTCACTAGGTTGTCAGATTGCTCTTTGCTGCGCACCGCAAAATAAAGAATCAATGCTCATTGTAAACAAGGTTGTTTTCATGGGCTCACCAATGGGTATCATTTTTATTCCAATGGCATGGAGGATACTTAGTCATGCCAAAAGATATAGTAAGAATTTCAAAACTCGATCACTTGATTATCTCTGGTCTAAAAATGACTGGATGTGTAGATCTTTTAATCGCCGTATCCAAAAAGTCATAGATCAAGTTACCAGCATTCCTGAACCAATTGAAAGCACGAGCAAACATGAAGTACAGGAATATACCAGGGATTACATGAAGCAAAGCAAGTCAATTATTGCTATGCATTAACTATAAAAAATAAAAATAACGAGGTCTCAATTTATCAGCAAAACTTTTTTTGATATCAATCAAACTCGGTTGCACAAAGAGGAAACTCATCTTGTGCATCAAAGTCTTGAGTACTAAAGCACCTTGATCATCATGGGTATCTACAATCAAACTTGGAATCATTCCCAAGTTGATTCTTTTATAGTCAAGCTCTTTGAAAAATAAAATCGTGTGCACAAACAAAAACTCTAAAATCTCAGAAGAAAGTTCGGGAGATAATCGAATCAAATCAATATTCAATTCTCCAGGCTGACCACTTGAAACTAAATCAACAAAAGCAACTACATTGCCAGCAAAGTTCTCGACGGTCATCACTGTCGTTGACTTAATATAATCAGTATCAAAAGACCCAAGCGCAAATCCCTTCTCTTCTTCACCATTGGCTAACCAAGACTTGGAGACTTGTTTTAGCTCAGTGAGGAATTCCCTATTGATAGGGTTTTTATAATAGCGAACCTTGTAACGAAGTGAATCTAATAATCTCAATCCAGCTCTCAGGCTCTTGTTCTTCTCACTAGCAATATTGAAACTTGATACATCAATAATTGATTCGTTACCAATTTTGACACTAGAAAAATCCAGACTCTGGTAAGTCACTGCTAACTGCGCTGAAGCTTGAAAAAAACAAGGCTTGAGATTTTGTTTTTGACAATGTTTTTTAAAACTATTTACTAATGGAACAAGGTCTTCAAACTCTCCTACCGGGTCACCTAAAACCATAGAGATGTTTTCAAAATTGGAATAAGCCAAAAAAGCATTCAAGCCCTCTGTAAAATAAAAAGACTTGTCGTCACGCAACTTGTAATAATCGAGACTTCCTTTGCCGAATTGCTCAACAAGCTCTGTTGCTTTCTGCTTATTGACATTGCTTGTGGTAAGTCCTAATAATCCCAAAAGATCTGCGACTGATGTATTTAAGTATTTTTTATGATCTAATTGCATCGTACTAATCTATATATCGGCACTTAGAGCCAAAACTAAAGGCTCAATAGGTCAAATGAATGGCTTTTCATAAGGAATTTTATAAGAATATGCTAATATTGCCTTTATGAATAATGCCTTAGAAGAGTCTGTAGCAATTGAAATACCCCCTATTCTTAAGGGTAAAAAGGTTTTAATCTCAGGATTAGCCAACAAACGCAGTATTGCATGGGGAATTGCTCAAGCTATGCATCAAGCTGGAGCTGAAATAATTTTTAGCTACCAGAGCGAAAGACTCAAAGGCGAAGTAGAGAAAGTCCTTAGTGGCAGTATCGACAATGCCACACTCGTTGAGCTAGACGTTGGTAGCGACGAGAGCCTAGATTCAGCATTTGCAACTATCGATAAAGAATTTGACGGCAAGCTAGACGCCATGGTTCATTGCCTGGCTTTTGCGCCGCGAGAAACTCTGCAAGGTGGTTACGTTGACACTTTACGTGAGCATTACGCATTGGCTCAAGACATTTCTAGTTACTCACTTGCTGCAATGGCACGCAAGGCTAGACCACTTATGCAAAAAGCAGGTGGTGGTTCAATTATTTCACTAAGCTATCTTGGCGCAGAAAAAGTAATCAAAAACTACAACATGATGGGGATTGCCAAAGCCGCTCTTGAAGCTGGTGTTCGTTACCTTGCTGGCGACCTTGGAGTTGACAATATTAGAGTAAATGCAATCTCAGCTGGTCCTGTTAAAACACTGGCTGCCAGAGGCATTGCCGACTTTACAACGATGCTTAACAAACATGCAGAGATTGCTCCACTGAAACGCAATGTCAGCGTTGAAGATATTGGTGCAACAGCTACGTTCTTGGCAAGTTCGATGAGTAACGGCATTACAGGAGAAGTTCTCCATGTAGATTGTGGTTATTCAATTATGGGTTAAAAACTAACAGCTCAATTCAAAATTCATATGCTCAAAAAATGTAGTATCAATTTCTTGTAATTTTGCAAACATTAATTCAGCGTATCTTAGTTTAGCGACTTGAGAATCATTGGCTTGCTCGCTCATTGCAACCAATCGTGGATAGTTTTCACTGAGCGCTTGATCAGCAACTTTGCAAGCTTCAGCCAAAAGATCTGGTGCTGATAACTCAGCTGCTCTTTTACTGAGCAAATTCTCTATGGCAGGTGCACTCGCCGCTTTATAACCAATAGAACAAAGAAAATCATTCTCCAACTCATGGAATTTTGCCGTCATTTTAACAGCATAGGCATCTATGACTAAAATCTTTGCTGACTTTTTATTAGATTGCTGAGAAGCAAAGGTATTTGCTTGAGTATCTAGATTAGTCCAATTGGCTTTCAATATTTCATCGTGCATAAAAAACTCCTTGAAGGTTAGTATAGCAGGAAATCAATTAAGCATTAAGCCAAGAGGGGCTTTGCAAGTGGGATTTTAACAACTCTAATAAATTTATTTACCCAGGTTGCGGTTGCATGATAGAAAGCTACTATACCAATACAAATATGTCCAAGACCAACATGAAAGCCGAGATCATAACCTAACTTTAAAAAAATATCAAAACCAAAAGTCATCGTTATCACTAGGTGCAAGAGCATCAAAGTTAAATTTTCATGTCCTGCAAGATAACCACAACTGCAGAAAATAAAAAATAAACAACTGCGATTGGCAACAATCCCCCAGAGCCTAAGGAGATTATTTGTTTCCATACATTCATTACGCCCTATCAATATTCAAACGCAACACTATTGGGGGATTCAGGCTGGGAAATAGCATAAGGCACTAAAAAATGCGAAGTCTCAACCCTTGTCTGTCACGTGGGAGTCTTTACAGACCTAACATGGGTCATACTTTTTCGTTATCCTCTCTGCTTTTTTCCACAACCATGTTATGCACGGACAGAACCTATTTATGGACACGCTAGAAAACTTCGTTGTTTAGCGTGTCCATAAGCCAAACATTGACATAAAAAAAAATATTTTATAGTTTATTAGCTCTCATTTTTTAACCTCACCAGCTTTTGCAAAAGACAGGGGCATAGTTAAATTTGATTCAATTAAATTCAAAGTATATAGTATATAGGGTCGTATCCTGCCATCTGCCTTAATCGTGTAATACACAGCTTCGTAATTTCACAATGCTAAAATCTGCTCTAGTTTAAAGGAGAAGATTTATGGCAAGAGATTTATCTATCGAATTTCCAAATGCTTTCTATCACGCATTTTCAAGAGGTATTAATCGACAACAACTTTTTTATGACAATGAAGATCATTGGATTTTTTTGAATCAATGCAGAAAAGCAGTCCAGAAATATAACGTTTTGCCTTAATTTCCGCTTACTCGGGAGCAAGCTCACCGAGTTTTATCCGCGGAAATTATTGTTTCCTTCGAAAACAAACGGCAAAACCTTGATCGTCATTCCGTTCTATCCTCCGAGAGCAAGCTCTCGAGTTTTCACTACATTCGGAATAAAATCAGAATTTTTGCTTTTTGTTTAATGAGCAATCACTACCATCTCTATCTTTGTACTCCCCAAGCCAATATTGCCAAGGTGATGAAGTTCATCAATCAGTCTTATGCGATTTATTTTTTGGCTAAATATCCAGAGAAGGACGGACATGTATTCAAAGGTAGATACAAAAAGAAAATTGTACAAACGGACAAGTATTCTAAAACACTAATCAACTACATTCACAACAATCCAGTTGTAGCGAATTTGAGCACAAACCTAGCTGCTTATCCCTGGTCAAGCTACTCTTCTTTCATTAACCCTAGAGAGCGTTACGACTTTATTGACTACTCCTGGGTTCTGGATCAATTCGGGCAACCTGATAAACAGATCAAGAGATTCAAGGAATTTCATCAAGAGAATTCAGACTCTGACTGGTGCCCCAGACAAGAAGCTAAGGCGCAAATATTTTTAGCTGATGACTCATTCATTAAATCTATTTGTGATCAATATTTAGACTTTGACAAACTGGAAGGTAAACCCATCAATGGCTTGAGTGAGCTCAAAGCAATATACAATCGCGCCAATATAATAGAAGTCATTAACTCACTAGACTTTAAGGCGGATACCAATGCAAAAATCACAGCTTATTTATTAAGGGAGTACACTGACATTACGATTAAAGGAATTGGCGAACTCCTCAATAAGTCCGACAATGCAGTCTGGAAGATACTACAGCGCTTTCGTAACTTGATCAAGAATGACCAAGAACTAGAACTCGAAATACGTAAATTGGTTGAAATGTCAGATGGCAGGATACGACCCTAAGGCGCTACTGCAAAAATAAATTTGGTTCATAGTGTCCGAAGTTTACTTTGTAAATATTCAGGGAAGATCAAAGCCTAGATCTTTGGTAACGCAACTGAGTCCCCGTAATGAGCAACGCAGCTATTGGGCGTCATGGATCAGTTTTGGTAGTGGCGTGTGATGAGATCATTCTGTATCCATAATAACTTACTAAATGATCTAATGGCAGCTTGTGTTGTTTCGCAATCAAGCTTGAAACCAAAGATAGTGGCATTGACAGCGTCAGCAACAAAACCCATCAAGGCATTCATTTGTACTAAAGGTACATCCAGCTTTGCGCTTCCTGCCTTTGGCGTATGCATTTTACCAACAAAGTCTAAATACTCAACCATTTTGGCATCATAAGCACCAGTAACCAGCTTCTCTAAATACTTAGCTAAATGTCCTTTACGAAATTTGATCATCTCATGATCTTGGCTAAGTGCATCCATATTCTCAGGAACTGCACCTTCATAACCTGATTGCTTAGGTACAAAATGTCTCTTGGTGCATTCATAAGAAAACAGCTTGTTATAAACCGCATCAACTAAACCTGGTACCAAAGGAGCCAAAAGTGGCGCTGCGCCAGTAATTATCTTGATATCGTCCGCACCAAAACCGATAAATTCAGCCAAATAACCAAATCTGTACTGCAAATCGCTCTCTAAGCGGGCTTCATCTATTTTCTTTAATTCATTTCCCATATAATAATCTCCTGATTAATATCAATCTACCTCTTCTGGGTAATTAGTTTTTGACTTAAGTCAAAAATCTGCCAAATTTATCCTATGCTAAGCCCCGAATGTGATACACAGACCATAAAACAATGCCTCGCCAATAGAGTAGTTTGTATTTGTGATGTTATTCTCAAGCATCCTCTGTTTAAAAATATCCAACGAGAGCAAAGTCACAAGCTTGGCAAAATTGCAGATATTATAGATATTCAAAACAAGCAAGCACTCTTCTTTAATTTCCAAGCACTCGACAGAATCTATTTTGTTCTTAGAGGCAGAGTGAAACTTCATAACTATGACGATGATTCATCCAAAGAATTTATCTATAGAATCCTAGATCAAGGGCAAGCTGCTGGACTTGAACTCATGCACACCGAGCTCAAGTATTTTCCTTATGCAGCGACTGTGCTAGTTGAATCTAAAATTCTTACGCTCAAAGCAAATGAGTTTAAACAAATCATTGAAAATGATTCAACAATGAAAGCTAATTTACTAGGATATATTGCAAACTTGTCACTTGGACTCTATGACAGGTCTCGAGACTATGTGCTGACCAGTGTCTCAGAACGTCTTCTGAAATACCTACAATATAAATCACTACAATATGGCTCTAATGAGTTTGAATTAGAGATCTCCAAAAGCGATCTTGCTAATTATTTGGGGACTATTTCGGCGACTCTTTCACGGGCTTTTAAGGAGCTTGAGGCGAAGGGGGTTTTGGAATTAAATAGGGATAGTGTGGTTTTAAAACAAAGCATAACCAACAACTAAAACATTAGATACTTCTTGCAATCACTTGCAAATTAGCTCTAGTAGTCCAACGGAATTTAATCACCTCCAGACCATGCTGCTCAAGTAATTGAGTCAAGTTCTTGCGATTGAAGTAACAAATATGATCAGGAGTATGCACATGCTTCCAAGTTGTAAAGTCCTTGGGCACACGAAAATGTCCAGCGTCAGGAGTTGTCAAATAAAGTATCCCACCAGGATTGAGAATTGCCTTGACTGATTTAATAAAACTACTTGGGTCAGTAGTGTGCTCCAAAACTTCTGAACAAAAAACCAAATCAAAGGCGTCATTTTGTTTTTGTTTTACTTGCTCTGCCAAGTTCTCAATGCTCATCACTTCAAAACGATTCTCAGGAAAAAGCTCACGAGCGTTATCAATGACAGTTGAACCTAAATCAATACCTAGAGTACTAAAGCCAAGCTGACGAGCTGCTTCTGTGTTAGCGCCAGCATTACAACCAACATCAACAAAAGCTTGCCCCATACTGTATTTGATTAATTTTTTGATCTTGCGCTTGCCAGACTTGAGTTTACGGTCAGCGACTTTAATATAGTGCCTTTGATTTTGATTACAATTGTAATATTCATTGAGCGCCTGCTCGCTAGGTATAGGATCCAAAAAACGCAAACCACAACCACTACATTCAACTACTTTATAACTATCTTTGTTACCAAGCTGCTGCTGCTCTTCAGAATCACATAGTAAACAAGCCATTTGACTTCATTCTAACATTAGATTGATCACCAAAGGTCCAGTCGACATCACTAGCAAAACTTCGTTGTGCAGGATGTCTCTATCTTTCGAAAATCACAAAATTACTCAATTCAGATGGCTCTGGATCAAAGTTGTCATCAACCAAAGCCAGGTGTTGGTCTTCCGGATAAAGTGAAGAGGTATTTTCTACGAACCAAAGTCCCTTGACTGTTCCCTTAATGTCCTAAATTACTGTTCCACAAATCGGTTCAACCAGTCTCGGCTCATCATAGTGACCGAGCAGAGGCTCCAAGTCAGATTTGATTTCTTCAGAAAAATAATCAACCGAACAAACAGCATACTTATTATAGATCTTTCTTCCAGGGTTGCTTACTTGCATATTTTGTGTTTCTCACTCTCTTGTCATAGAGCCCGATGTCTAAAGCATTTTCTGTACCGCCGCCTGCAGTACCAAGCAATTCAGCTTCATCGACAACTAAAGCAACAGTAGCAAAACAATGACACCACTGCTCACCATCTGGTGTAAAATCAATTGCCATGCGGAGCATAGCGAAGTTGGCAATTGATTTTATGAGCTTGGCGTTCAGCCCCACTTAACTTGAGTTCTTAATATTTTAGAGTATTTTTAGTTAAAAAGTGGGGCTGGATGACAAGCTCCTAGAGAACTTACATGATCAAAATAGCCAGTCATTTGTTTGCAAACTGCAAAGTTGAAACTGTAATTGGATTTGTCTGGATCCCTTAAATTCGCTTTGGAATTGATCTTAGTGATCTTCATTTAAGTTGGTAAGTAAAGTCTTGTTGTGACACTTGGTGTACTAAAGTCAGCAACTGTTTCTCTTTCCAGATGGTAGTACATATGCCTAGTCGGAGAAGTGTGTGCAGGCGGAGCCGTATTGCCAAGTGGAATAATATAAGTTATTTGAGATTGATCAATGGGGAGAGTTCCAAATAAGTCCTTTCTCTTCTTGCAAGATTTGAGTCTAAAATCCTCAGCGCAGCAGGGCATCAATGCCACAAAAACTAAGAAACAAACTTGGGTAGTTACCCTCGTGACTATTATCTACTACAGCGAGCTACTTTTTCAACTCCTGAAATTTTTATGATGACCACACTAGCAAAATAGAGTTGTTAGCAAGTCTAATCATTAACAAACAATAAGTATCTACAAATAATTGATTTCAAACTGTTAATACGTGCTAGGATTGGCAACTCAATGGCTAAATTTACAGATTTTAATATAAGCAAAGAAACCATCCAGGCGATAGAAGCCCTTGGTTATGAAGATGCAACCAAGATTCAAGCTGAGTCTCTTCCGCTTTTACTTGAGGGAAAAGACCTAATTGGGCAGGCTCAAACTGGAACAGGTAAAACAGCCGCTTTTGCAGTACCATGTATTGAGAAAATCAATACTGGCATTTCTGCAACTCAAGCATTAATCATGTGTCCAACTAGAGAACTAGTAATTCAAGTTGCTGGTGAACTCAAAAAACTTACCAAGTTTCGCAAAGATATTTCTATCGTACCTATTTATGGTGGACAAAACATCAGCGTACAACTAAGAGCTTTAAAAAACAGCTGCGATATCGTAATTGGTACTCCAGGAAGATTAATGGATCACATGAGACGCAAGAGTCTTAGACTTGACCAAGTTAAATATTTGGTTCTTGATGAAGCTGATCAGATGCTCGATATGGGTTTCCGTGATGATATGAAAGATATCATTGGTCAAACTTCTCCTGAAAGACAAACTGTAATGTTCTCTGCAACTATGTCTCAAGACCTGGTTCGCTTGATGGAGCGCTACCAAAACAAAGCAATTAAAATCAATGTTACTGGCAACAAAGAACAAAGCCAGCAAATTGAACAACTATATTTCAACCTAAAAAGCTCACCTAAGCTTGATGCGCTCAAGCGTCTTCTCAAGGAATACAATGTGAAGTCAGGAATAATTTTTTGTAACACCAAAATGAAAGTAGATGAGCTTACTAAAAGATTAGTTCACGAAGACTATATTGCAGCAGCATTACATGGTGATATTGACCAGAAAAAAAGAACTAGAGTTATGGGTGCTTTCAAAGCCGGTAATATAGAGCTTTTGGTTGCAACTGATGTTGCAGCTCGTGGTTTGGATATAAATGATCTTGAAGTTGTAATCAACTATGATCTTCCAAGAGCTGACCAAGACTATATACATAGAATTGGTAGAACTGGTAGAGCCGGCAAAAAGGGATTAGCTCTTAACTTAGTAACTGGTAAAGAACTTTCACAAATAAGTCGTATCGCATACACAAGCAAATTAACAATCAACCCAGCACAACTTCCTGGAGTTCAAGGCACTGAAACACTTAATAGTGATAGTAGACCAAGCAACAGTGGCGGCAGTGGCGGCGGAGCCAGAGGCAGATTCAACAAGAAATTTGGCTCAGACAAATCTAGCAGCAGTGGTGGATTTAATAGAGGTCCAAGATCCGGCGGTGGTTCAGGCGGCTCTAGATTCAAAAGCAGCGATTCTAGCAGCAGTTCTAGTGGTGGTGGATCTTTCAGGGGTAAAGCAGCAGCAGGATCTAATAAGCCAAGAAGAAGTAACTTTAACAAAGCAGCTAAGTCAGCAGGTTAAATCCTACTTGAGAAGCTCCGTATACAAAGCTTTCAAGCAGGATTTAGAAATTTTATTAAATGCGCAACTAGAATTTAATGACTGTTCTAATGCTCTTGCCTTCATGCATTAACTTAAAAGCATCATTAATCCTCTCTAATGGCATTTCAAAACTCACCATATCGTCAAGATTGATTTCTTTGGACATATATTTATCAACATAGCCTGCTAATTCGCTGCGACCTTTGACCCCACCAAAGGCACTGCCTCGCCAGACTCTACCGGTAACAAGCTGAAACGGACGTGTGGCAATTTCTTCACCAGCTCCGGCTACTCCAATAATAATAGATTCGCCCCAACCCTTGTGGCAGCATTCAAGTGCCGCCCTCATCAGCTCTACATTTCCAACACATTCAAACGAATAATCAACACCGCCATCAGTCATTTCAATAATCAAATCTTGAATTGTTTGATCATGATCTTTGGGATTGATACAATCAGTGGCGCCGAATTTCTTGGCTATTTCAAACTTGTCGGGGTTTGTGTCAATTGCAATAATTCTTCCTGCCTTGACCATCGTCGCTCCTTGAATAACCGAGAGTCCAATCCCGCCTAGTCCAAAAACAGCGACTGTTGTCCCTGCTTCTACTTTAGCGGTATTGAGAACGGCACCAATTCCTGTAGTGACACCGCAACCCAAAAGACAGACCTTGTCTAAGGGTGCGCTAGGACTGACTTTGGCAAGAGCAATTTCCGGCACCACTGTATACTCAGCGAAAGTCGAAGTACCCATATAATGATAAATTGGCTTACCGTCTTTTGAAAATCTAGTAGTACCATCCGGCATCAAGCCCTTGCCTTGAGTTGCTCTAATTTTTTGACAAAGATTGGTTTTGCCAGATTTGCAAAATTTGCACTCGCCGCATTCTGGAGTATAAAGTGGAATGACATGGTCGCCCTTCTTGAGACTAGTAACTCCTTCACCAAGCTGCTCGACAATAGCACCACCCTCATGCCCCAATATCACCGGGAAAATCCCTTCAGGATCAGCTCCAGACAAGGTATAGGCATCAGTGTGACAAACACCTGTTGCTACCATACGAATAAGCACTTCGCCTTTTTGGGGCTCTTGCAAATCCACTTCTTCTATACTTAATTCTTGTTTAGGACCCCAAGCTACTGCCGCTTTGACTTTCATTAAATTAACTATACCAAGCATGGCTAGCTAGTCATCAATCGTGACAATATCGTGCAATACATGTTCATAGTTCAATTACTCAGCCTGGGCTGCCTTCTAGTATTAATTATCAGTAATCCCATTGAAGCCAAGCTCATCAAAGGATCAGAAGCAACTGAAACAATCAAGATTCAGGAAATCAAGGAACTACTCAGTACAACAAAACCAAGACCAGCAACGGTAGAGAAGCTCGGTGACACCCTTCACAGTGTGCTTTATGAGCTCAAGCCTGACCTGGCTGATCCAGGTTTAAGATACAGCGAAGAGCAAGGCAAGTATTTTGTTCGAGTAGTACACTGGAATATCTCAAATCTAGATTTTAAATATCTCAGTACTCTATTAGGTAGCAATAGACCTGTTTCGAAACAAAGTTTCGATGTACAGGTCGCTCAAAAAAAGGTAGCAACCGCGCAAAATGCGCGTGTTGCCTTTGGAGATAATCTCGACTTTCAAAACAAGTCTAATGAGAATAATTCATCTGCTGACCTTGAACTACTTAAAACAACTGACATCTTTATACTTAACGCTGCAGACTGGAAAACAGAACGCTCTGGCTTCAAAAACAATGTAGAGGAATTTGCCAATTTGATGCATGGGCACTATGCCTTTGTGCCAGAGTTTATCGAAGCAAGTCCAGATTTCCTCAAAAAAATCCCTCTGGAGAGAATTGAGGCGCAAGAACAAAAGAAAGAAATCAATCCTTACCTGGCACATCTTGAAACTCAAAAAAACAGCTTCAAGCTTAGTGCTAATTTCAAATCTGATGATTTCAAAGGCTTGCATGGTAATGCAATTATCTCCAAGTTTCCTATTAGCAGGCTCGGCAAAATCCGTCTGCCAAGCTGCTACGACTGGTTTGAAGAAGAAGGGAAGTACCTTCAAGATAGATCGCCAGACAAGCTACGCAAAAAAATCAAAGACAGAGCCGGCGAAGGCTATATCGATGAAATACGTAGAGGAGGTCGTGTCGCACTGACGGCAGAAATAATGCTGCCTAACAACCAACCTATACTTGTCATGAGCACCCAACTAGAAAATAGAGCAAGTCCCGAATGCCGCGAGATGCAACTTCATTATCTACTGAGTTACATACAAGGATCCAAAAAACCAGTAATACTTGGTGCTGGCTTAAACAACTTTGAAAAGAACTCCGGACCATTTTATCTTGGTAAAGCAATCAAGCAGACAGTTACAGACCCGCAAGTACTTGCCAAAAAAGCAATCACCTATCTTAACCCCTTTGCTTTTATTACTAATCTCAGTTCGACAATCATTGGTGGTTATCGCAAAAAAAACAATCCAACTGTTTCTAACGTACCGATATTCATGAGAAACAGAGCTGCCAAGCTCTTTCGTAATCTTGAAAGATTTGAGTTTAGTGATGGCAACAAGTTTGACTTTGACGGTATCGAAGAATTTAATTACAGCAACTCAGAGAAGTTACTTGCTAATTCCAATCAACGTGGCAAAAAAGGGTTCATCACTACATATGAATACAAAAAACTCTTTGGCAAAGCCAAGGTCAAAATCGATTGGATTTTTGTTAAACCATTAGCTGATAGATATAGACCAATTAATCCTCGCACTCTTCATGATTTCAATTATCAGTTTGAAGCCTTGCCAATTACTGAGCATAGTCCAGTTTTGCTTGATGTGATGATTTAACTCATCCTCATTGCCAGGAGCACTAAATAAATCTAAAAATCAAGCTATCACAAGGCAAATGACCTGAAAACTGATAGGATCTGGTCTTCATGCGAAAACTATTTAACTTCTTTGAAAACAAAAATAAAGTCAATTATCAAACCGAAATTCTCTCAGGACTGACAGTTGCCATTGCATTAATCCCTGAAGCTGTTGCTTTTGCATTTATTGCTGGCTTGTCACCACTTACTGGGCTTTATGCAGCTTTTGTTATGGGTTTAGTCACTGCTATTTTTGGTGGTCGCCCAGGTATGATTTCTGGTGCTACAGGTGCTGTTGCAGTTATCATTGTGGCACTTGCCAAAAACTACGGAGTTGAATATATTTTTGCTGCTGTTGTACTGGCAGGCATTATGCAAGTACTGGCTGGCTCATTCAAGCTCGGTAAATTCATGCGCCTAGTACCACATCCGGTCATCTTTGGTTTTGTGAATGGTCTTGCAATAATTATTTTCATGTCGCAAGTAGAGCAGTTTAAAGATGAATCAGGACAATGGCTAACTGGCAGTCCATTATATATTTTAAGTGCTTTGGTTCTCTTAACCATGTTAATCATTTGGGGTTTGCCTAAGCTCAGTAAAGCAGTACCAGCTTCGCTTGTAGCTATCTTATTTATTTTCGCATTAACAGCTATACTGGGAATTGAAACCAAAACCGTTGGAGACATTGCTTCAATCAAAGGTGGATTTCCACCATTTCATATTCCAATGATTCCATTCAAACTTGAAACCTTGATGATTATTTTTCCGTACTCGTTAGTAGTAGCAGGAGTCGGTTTAATTGAAAGCTTGCTGACACTTAATATCATTGACGAGATCACAGAAACTCGCGGCAATGGTAACAAAGAAGCAATCGCACAGGGTGCTGCCAATATCTGTTCTGGCTTTTTCTCTGGTATGGGTGGCTGCGCGATGTTAGGACAAAGCTTGATTAATATATCTTCAGGGGCAAGAGAAAGAATATCTGGCATAGTAGCCTCAGTCATGCTCTTAGTCTTCATTATGTTTGGAGCTGACCTAGTAGAACAACTTCCAATCGCCGCTTTGACTGGTTTGATGATCATGGTTGCAATTGGGACATTTGAATGGGCAAGTCTCAAGACTTTTACCAGAATGCCAAATTCCGATATCTTGTTAATGATAGTCGTGACCCTGCTAACTGCTGTCTTACACAATCTTGCACTTGCTGTTGTGATTGGAGTAATTCTTGCAGCACTCAAGTTCTCCTGGGACCATGCCAAACAAATCAGCACCAACCAATATATTGACGAGGCTGGAATAAAGCACTATGAACTGCATGGCGCCTTATTTTTTGCTTCAGTGACAGCTTTTTCAAACAAGTTTACTGTAGCAGAAGACCCAGATGAAGTAATTATTGATTTTGCACATAGTCGAGTAGTTGACATGTCAGCAATTGAGGCATTGAACAAGATCACCAGCCGTTATCAAAAGCTTGGTAAAAAGGTTCACCTCAAACATTTGAGTCCAGACTGTCGTCAATTACTAGTAAACGCAGAAGAAATTATTGATGTAAATCTACTTGAAGATCCAACTTACAAACTTGCTGTCGATAAGATATAATCGAAGATATGAAAATCTATACAATTGCTATTCTCAAAGCCAAAGATGGTAGTCAAGAACAAATGATTAGTAGCCTCACCAAATTAGCTCAGGCAAGCAGATCAGAACAGGGCTCTCTAGACTATGGCTTCTACCAAAGCCAAGAAGATCCCAATACAATTATTTCTTTTGAAGAATGGCAAGATCCTGAAGCTGAAGCTGCACACTGGCAAACGCCTCACCTGCAAGCTGCGCTCACAGAACTTGAACCAATCTTGGCTGAAGCACCAGTTATTTACAAAGGTCCAAAAATAATTTAATGTCAAAAGCCAAACACAAAACAGTTCCCAAAGAACTCAAAAAAGAAATGGCTTGGATAGAGGCGCAAGGAGCCAAATTGGTTTTGGGAATTTGCGAATGCACCAGACACAAATTTGCACCTGGAAATATCCGCCTGCTTCGTAAGGAAGATGCTGGAATCAAATCAGTAGGCTATACCGGCAATGGCATAATTAACTTTTTTATTGTTTGCAAAAACGATGAGATCTATCAAATTATGATTGAGAGATATGGTAAGCCGCACTATAACTAGACTTAGCCGTTAATTACTACCGAATTCTTTTCATTCAAAAAACTCTTGAGCTCTTTACCATCATACATAGCAAACAAAACTCTAGTGTCGTGTCCGTTACCAACAACCATATTGCCGTGTTTATCGATACTAATTAAACCCATTAATACTTTTTGAGACTTCGCTCTTTTCATTATTTTTTCAACAGCGTCAGTTAAATCAACACCATCTTCAACTCTAGTTGCAATTTTGGCAGCAACTGCATTGTCAACAATCTGTTCTCCCTTGCCGGTGCAAGAAACGCCACAAAACTTAGAAGCATAAGTACCAGCAACGGTAGCACTGTCAGAGACTCTACCTGGAGTTTCATAGCCAATCCCACCGGTTGAAGTTCCCACACAAATTATACCTGACGCTTCTAAAGCAACAACACCAACAGTACCAGTTTCACCTTGCAACTTTGCGACGTGCTCTTGCATTCGATGGGGCGCAATAGGATCGAAATGAGGATATTTTTTACGTCGGGCATATTCTGTAGCCTGATCACCACTCAAAACATGATGGCGTCCTTTTGCTAATGTATTTGCAATATCAATAGGGTGCTGAACATTTCTAATATTAATCACTCCCGAGAACTTACCATTACTAGAGTCCATAATGGCAGCTGACATTCTTACCTCAGTATCTTTTTGTAAACGAGATCCGTAACCAGCATTAAAAATAGGATCATCTTCTAGTAATCTAATTCCATGCAAAACAGCAGCTCTTGCACCTAATTCAAGCAAAACTTTGTAAGTTTCTTGAATTATAGACCTTAATGATTCATCATATTGTTCAAAGGTGAAATGAGGGCTCTCAACAAGTCCAGCACCACCATGAATTATTAATTTTGCTTTCAATAAATCACTCCTACCTAGTATTATAGTCCCTGCTTATCTAACAGAATACCTCAGATCGGCGACGTGATCTTTGGCGAAATTATTCAAATTGGTGAACACATGAACTTAGAAAATAAATCAGGCAGAATTCATATGTTTCACAATGGTTCTAAAAGTATTTTTGTGTTTGGCAATAGATACGCGCCAGACTGTTTTGAAGCAGTAGTACCAAATCATGCAGTTGAAGAAGTTGATTTATTAAACAGGTCAGGAATGGTCGGCACTGTGAATAGTAAAAATACTCGTGTCAAAGATCCAACCAAAGTCAAAGTGCTCGGTTATGTCTGTGATGAAGAAGGTAAATTGATTAACACAATTGACTATCCTTTGATCAAACTCAAAACCGAAGATAAAAAATCCCCTCGTTCTAAATTAATATTGGTTTGCGGCACAGCAATGAATTCTGGTAAAAGCATGGCTGCGACCGCTTGTTGTTGGGCACTAACTTCATTGGGACACAAAGTCAGCGCATCAAAAGTAACTGGTACTGCAAGTTTGCAAGACATTCTCAACATGGAAGATGCTGGCGCAGAACACTTTGCTGACTTCACCTTTTTAGGGCATCCTTCTACTTATCTCCTTGAAGAGAAATCTGTTCTTGACATCTTCAATAAACTAGACTTGAAATATGCTAATAATCCACAAAATTATTGGATAGTCGAATTGGCTGATGGTATTAATCAAAGAGAGACAGCATACTTGCTCAACCATGAAGAGGTGAGATCAAGAATTCACAAATTGATTTTTTGCTCTTACGATGCATTTGGAGCCATTGGAGGACTCCAAGTCCTAAAAGACAAATTCAAACTGAAACCAGATGCAATCTCCGGAGTATGCACCAGTTCTCCATTACATCTCAAAGAACTTGCAGAATATACAAGTATCCCTGTCTTTAATAGTTTTGATAAACATTTAGACCAGCTGAAAGCGATTTTGCTTTAAACCTCCTCAGATATTCAATCATTCACTAGACCTGTTTCAAAAAAAGAGCCAGCTCAGATTGCTCCAAACTAGCTCTTTATTAATCAACTGACTACTGCAAGACAAGATTCAAGTAGCAGCTGTGGATTTAACCACAAGTACAAGACCCGCAAGTGCAAAGTCCACAAGCACAAGCTGCAGCATATGCAGCACTGGCCCCGCTTGCAAGAACTGCAATAACAAATGCGAATTTAGTTATTAGATTTTTCATTGTTAATTTCTCCTTTAATGCTATTATTCACTCTAAAGTCGACTTGAGAGTCAACACTTTTGGGTCAGAAATTTCAAAAAATGTCTAAAAATGAGCCGAACTACCTACAAATAGGTGAATTATCAAAGCAAACTGGCGTGGCCGTCAGTGCCATTCGTTATTACCAAGAAATTGATTTACTTGAACCAAGTTTTTGTAATGATTCCAAATATCGTTTTTACGTAGCAAGTGATGTTGCCTTGGTTAATTTCATTCAAAAATCCAAGAGACTAGGTTTTAGTTTAGAAGAAATCAAATCTATCTTAAAAGAAAGAGATGAAGGACGCTCACCCTGTCCCAAAGTAAGACTTCTAGCCAAGCACAAAATTGCTGAGCTTCAAAAGAAAACAGCAGAACTTAAAAAACTTGAAGAAGAATTAAATGATTATATCCTTGAAGCAAGTTCAGAGCTTGAATCTGGATCCAATGACTCAAAGATTTGTGGGCTAATTGATAAAGCAAAGGACTAAAGACAATGAATCCCAAAATCGCTTTAATACACCACAGAGGACTTCACAACTTCAATCGTAATTCACAAAACAGCTTTGTAGCTGATTTAACAAGCCTGGCAGAAAACGGTCTAGCCGCCTTAACAAGAGCGGCTCAAGATCCAGATGCAATGGGCATGGAGTTTGACGTGCAGCTCTGCAAAGAAACAAATCAAGATCCAGATACTGCTTTTTGTGTTTTTCATGATGATAAATTATCTCAGGTCAATGGAGACGAGTCTAGCCTCGTTAGCAAACTGAGTTTAGCAGAGCTAAGTCAAGCAACTGCAGCAACTACTAATCCAAGATTCTTTGATGATAATCAAGCAATGGCAACCGTACCAAGTTTCAAGGACTTGATGCTAGCTCTGTGTGATTACAGCGGCACCCTCTCTATTGAATTAAAGACAGAGCTTGATGATGTTTCTGAATATATTCAAAAATTCAAGACACAAGTTATTCACATACCTGATTCTGCCACTGTGATTTTTCACAGCTTCAGTATCACTCTTCTAGATGGTCTCTACAAAGCTATTCTAGAAGCATACCCTCAAGCCAAACTTGCCTGCAATTTTGCAAACTTGACAGACTTACAAAGACTCCAAAATGATTTCCCTGAATTATTTAAACAGATTGATTACCTTTATCCAGACTTCAAATGCATCCAAGCAGGCTCTGACAGCCGCCAATCAATACTCCAACTTGCCAAGCAAGAATCTAAACAACTTATTCCTTGGACCGTTAATGACAAAAACAGCTTGCGAGAATTGATAGATATCAATAAAACAGATCCAGGGCGAGTAGTAGCGTTTATTAGTGATAATCCCGGCTTAAGAACAGCTTAACAGTACATTATTACTGACTAAAGAAAGTACCTTGTAAATCAAAGTTTGGATTTGCAACCACTTTAGGGATTGAAAATATTTCACCCTTCGACAAAAGCAACATAGTAGCTTGTCGAGCTAAACAAGAACGAGCAGCAATGATCTTACTTTTGATACCACCAGTCCCAAGTCCAGAACCGCTCTTGGTATTAGCCAAACTAGTAATCTCTTTATTAATCTTCTCGACTTTCTTAATTAACTTTGCATCCGGATTTTCATTTGGGTCTGAATCATATAGCCCAGCTGAGTCACTAATAATCACTAAGTGGCTGGCGTTGAGGATTTTACCGATTGCGGCAGCCAGTTTATCATTATCAATATCAATATTGTCTGAACAAATCACCGGATCATTGGAATTGATAATTGGAATAATGCCATGTTCAATCAAGTCAAACAAAGTGTTACGTATGTTTTCTTTGTATTCTAAATCATTATATGCAAGCAGAATTTGTGAAGCGATTAAATCATAGTTTTTGAAAACATCATCATAAATAGATATCAAGTGTGACTGTCCAATTGAAGTCAAGCTCTGTTGACTAATATCACCACACTTGTCTTGAAGCAAAGTTCGTCCTAAACACTTAGCTCCAGAACTGACAACAATTGAAGCATAACCAAGTTCCTTGAGTTGCAAAATCACTTCAACCAGATCTTGCACTAGAGAATAATTAAACTTGCCTCTTTCCGTTGTAATAGAAGAAGTTCCAATTTTGAGGATCACGATTTGTTGTTGCTCAGGATTTTTATAACTCGATATCTTGCCATCTAAAAATGGGTCTATCGTGATATTGAATTCAGGGATCATAAATACAAGATTGCCCTGATCATCCTCTGATTCAATTTCTATACTCTCTAATTCACCAGTCGCATTTTTCTGCAGGGTAATATCATTAATTTGGTCACCAGAGACAGTGAGCAAAGTACTATCATGCTCCTCTTCCATGGTTACTTTGTAACCATCATTGAAACTAACTTCAAGATTGTGACCATCTTCAATTTCTTTTGTATCACCAAGCTTGGTTATAGCGTCATCTATCTTTTGGAAGCTGAGGGTATTGTCATCCTCTTCCCCATCAATAAATTCATTTAAAGAGAGGTCTAGATTTATTTTTTGCAAATCATCACTCATGTTTATATTGTAACAATAATCAACGAGGGCATTTGTTAGAAGAAACTATAATTCAATTAAGCATCCCAAGTGGTTGAATACAGGTCAAATCTTCTGTCCTTCAGATTTCGAACAGTCCCTGAAATTCTCGCTGTTACAATTTTCTCTAAGTCTAAATCAGCAAAAGCAACCATTTCTGTATTAGCAGTAGTATCAGCAGCGATTCCATCTCGAGCAAATGGGAAATCACAAGGCGTCAAGATACAACTTTGAGCATATTGAATATCCATATTTTCCACACCAGGCAAGTTACCAACATTGCCTGACATCGCAACATAGCATTGATTTTCAATGGCTCTTGCTTGACAACAGTATCTGACACGATTATAGCTTTGTCTTTCATCAGTGCAAAATGGTACAAAAAGAATTAGAGCACCTTGATCTATCAAATGTCGTGAAAGTTCTGGAAATTCAGAATCATAACAAATCATCACTCCAATTGGACCGCAATCAGTTTTAATTACATTAGATGTTGTTCCACCTTTAATATTCCACCAATATTTTTCATTTGGTGTTGGGTGGATTTTTTCTTGTGCATGTAGAGAACCATCTCTCAATGCAACATAGGTTATATTCTTTACATCATCACCATCTTGAGTGGGATGTGAACCACCAACAATGTTGATATTATATCCAATAGCCATTTCAACCAAGAATTTTTTCAATCTATCAGTATACTCAGTAAGCTTTTCTATTGCTTGAACTGGTGAGAGCTTGTTATCAGAAAGCGACAATAATTGCAAAGTAAAAAGCTCAGGGAATAAAACAAAATCAGCCTTGTAATCTGAAACCACATCAATAAAGTATTCTACATAGTCACAGAACTGCTCGAATGATTCAACCTTACGTTGTTGATATTGTACAGTTGCTACCCTAACAACTTTTTTGGGTATTGAAATTGATTGACTAGTAACCAACTCGGCTTGATATTTCGGGTTGTGCCAAATCATATGCACTGCATAACCATGTGAGTCTTTATCTCTTGGCAAATAATTATCAATGATTCCCAATATTTCAAAACCATTGCGGGTTTGAAAGGAGATCGTTGAATCTCTTGTCTTTTTTTCTATGACTGCCTGAAGATAGTTCTCAGCGGTCTTAAACTTTTTGATCTTCTTGCTAAGGTCAGCCATTCTTGCACCAAAGACAATTCCCTTAAGTTTAAGTTTTTCGCATAATTTCTTTCTCTCACTGTAGAGTCTCTGACCGATACGTTGCCCTCTAAACTCTGGATCAACGCAAACCTCCATCCCATAAAGCATGTCTCCCTTGGGATTATGCCTAGAAGCATAACCATTACCTGTGATTTCTTTCCAGCTATGCTTCTTAAGAATCTCTTTTTCATCAATAATAAAAGTAGAACAAAAACCTATTACGCGTCCCTCGTATTCAGCAAGAAACTGTCCCTTGCTGAAATTATTGATTTGCGCAAGCAACATTGCAGAAGTGTAAGCTTGCATACCAGGATAAACTAGCTTGCAAATACGAATCAAATCATCGATATCAGTTTCAACTGAATTTCTAATTATGATCTTAGGCTTAGATTGAGGACTAGTTGTCATATGAGTATTCTAACAACAAATGACGTATTAAAGGACACGCTCAGAATGTAGTTTTCTAGCCAGGTCCATGGGAAAAGGTTCTGACTGTTCAGAGCAGGTATCAGATAAGGGTTGAGTCTTTGCATTTTCAGTGGGTCCTTAATGTACTTGCCTAGCAGCAAGATAGCTCGCTGTAATTTTCTGGAAATCGCAATCACCAATTGGCTTCACTATGACAAATTGTTTCAATTTATTTTCGAAATCATCCAAAACAGACTGAGCCCAGCCGCTACCAGTCTCTTGAACAAAGTCTTTAAGTGCAATTTGTAAAAAAGCTCCGTGCTCACTAACAAGATTTGTAATCTCAATACCTTCGTAATTTATTCTCTTATTAAACTTGCCATCAATATCATAGACAAGTGCAATTCCGCCGGTCATTCCAGCAGCAAAATTGATTCCTGTTTCACCAAGTACTACAACTACTCCGCCTGTCATATACTCACAGCAATGATCACCAACTCCTTCTAGAATTGCAATCGCACCAGAATTTCTAATAGCAAACCTCTCTCCTGCTTGCCCGCTCAAATAAAGCTTGCCGCCAGTGGCACCATAGAGACAGCCATTACCTGCAATTGGAGTATCTTGTGAAGCATAACAATGCCCCCTCGGTGGGTAGATCACGATCTTACCGCCAGCCATACCTTTACCAACATAATCATTGGCATCTCCTTCAAGATACAAATCAAGTCCGTTAATATTCCAAACCCCAAAACTCTGTCCAGCTGAGCCATTGAATCTAAAGCTAAGTTGAGATTTAGTGAGTCCTTGATTAGCATATCTTCTTGCAATCTCACCTGAGATCAATGCAGCAATAGAACGATCTGTGTTTTGTATTGAATATTCTAGTTCTAAAGAAGTTTCGTTCTCAATGGCGTCCTTGGCGTCACGAAGCATTCTATTTGCAAGTATTGCTTTGTCAAAAGGATCATTTTTATCCTGCGTGCAGTAACGAGCTTTATCAAGCATCTCATCGGCAATCTGTGTAAATACTCCAAGGGAGAGGTTTTTTTGCTTCTCTGTTATTCCAGGAAGAAGCTCAAGAAATTCTGTTCTGCCAATAATTTCCTCAATAGATTTGACTCCAAGCTTTGCAAGTATTTCCCTAACTTCCATTGCCACAAAGCGGAGGTAAGCCTCAGCATGATCAGGTGCTCCCTTGTAGTACTTCTCTCTCAGGCTCGGGTCTTGAGTTGCAATCCCGGTAGGGCAAGTGTTCAAGTGACAAATTCTCAAAAAACGACAACCCAAAGAAACCAAAACTGCTGTGCCAAATCCATAAAGCTCAGCCCCTAAGATAGCTGCCTTGACTACATCCATGCCCACTTTGAAACCGCCATCAACTTGCAAACGCACTTTGCTTCTTAAATTATTCTTTCTAAGGACAAAATTAGTTTCAGCTAATCCAAGCTCCCAAGGTATACCAGCATAACGAATTGAAGAAACCGGACTAGCTCCAGTACCGCCATCATGTCCGGCAATAGTAATAGAATCAGCATAAGTCTTTGCAACACCCGTTGCAACCGTCCCGACACCAGCTCCGGCAACTAGCTTGACTGAGACAAGTGCTGTAGGATTGATTTGTTTAAGATCAAAAATCAATTGCGCCAAATCTTCAATTGAATAAATATCATGGTGCGGTGGTGGTGAAATCAAAGTGGTACCAGGCTTGGTATAGCGCAACTTGGCAATCATTTCATTCACCTTGAAACCAGGCAACTGACCGCCTTCACCGGGCTTGGCTCCTTGGGAGATCTTGATCTGCAACTCATCAGCATTAACCAGATATTCAGGTGTAACACCAAATCGTCCAGAAGCGACTTGTTTAATACGGGAGTTTTTTTCTGTCTTGAATCTAACGGGATCTTCACCACCTTCTCCAGAATTGGATTTGCCACCAAGCCGGTTCATGGCAATAGCAATAGCTTCATGCGCTTCAGGTGAGATTGCCCCAAGCGACATCGCAGCTGATGAAAAGCGCTTGGTAATTGCTTCTATCGGTTCAACTTCATCAATAGAGAGTGCTTGATCTGAATATTTCAACTTGAATAAATCTCGAAGAGCAGTAATTGGTTTTTGAGCAAGTAGACTAGAGAATTCTTTGTACTTGGTATAATCATTGGAACTTGCTGCTGCTCTAAGTGCATTAATGACATCAGGATTAAAAATATGATATTCGGTCTTGGGTCTAAACTTGATGAGCCCGCCGTATTCTAAGTCTTTGAGCGGATCCCAAGCAGCTTGACTAAGTGATCTAGCGTCTTTTTCTAAATCATCAAAACTCGCTCCCTGAATGCGGCTGATAGTACCAGGAAAACAAAGATCAATAACTTCCTCATGAATACCAATGGCTTCAAAAAGCTGGGCACCTCTATAACTATTAATAGTAGAAATTCCCATTTTGGAAAGGATTTTCATCAAGCCATTATTAAGTCCTTCACGATAAATTTCCATTAAGGCAACAGTGTCGTCAGTCTTGATCTCATTTCGTTGAGCCATAAAATAAAGCTCTTGATAAGCAAGGTAAGGATAGATGACAGTCGCACCAAAGCCAACAAGGGCAGCACAATGATGAGCATCTCTTACTGTACCAGTTTCAACACTTAAATTAGCATCGCTGCGCAAACCCTCTTTGCAAAGCCTTGCATTAATAGCACCAACAGCTAGCAAAGCATGAATAGGAACGCGATTACGCTTGATGCGCCTATCTGTAATAAAGAGCATGAGTTTACCATTCCTAACAGCTTCCTCAGCTTTGTCACAAATCTTGACTATGGCATCTTTGAGATTACTTGATTCATGATAGGTGATATCAATAGTTTCATAGCTAAAATTCTGATCATCCGGTTGCAACAATAATTTAAAGGTTGATCTAGAGATCACCGGAGAACGAACTTCAATTTTGTAGGCATTTTCAGAACTGTCAACAAAGGGATTGGCTTCCTTGCCAAGGCAAGTAGAAAGTGACATCACTCGTTTTTCTCGAATTGGATCAATCGCCGGATTAGTTACCTGAGCAAATTGCTGCCTAAAATATTCATAAAGCGGGCGCACTTTCTCTGAAAGTACAGCCAGCGGAGTATCATCTCCCATCGAACTCGTCGCTTCTGCTCCGTTCTCTGCAAGCGGCTTGAGGATTTGGGTTCTTTCTTCATGAGTCAATTGAAATTGCTTTTCATAGATCTTTAGTTCGTGCTCAAAAATAGGATCACAGCCGGGCTTCTCTTCAATAAAGTCAGGTCTATATTGCTTAGAAAAACTAGCAACCCAACTCTTGTATTCTTTGTTTTTAGTAAGATGTTTGTTGACTTCTGCTTGTCTCAAAATTGTACCTTGCTTAAAGTCAATTGCAAGTATTGAACCAGGCTTAATGCGACCTTTCTCTATAACATCAGCATCATTATAGTCATAGACACCAATCTCAGAAGCAACAGTAATGGTTCTATCTTTGGTGATCACATAGCGAGCCGGTCTCAATCCATTCTTATCAAGCGCACAAACGGCATAGTCACCATCTGTAAGCACTAAGGCTGCTGGTCCGTCCCATGGGTCCATAAATGAAGCATAAAACTCATAAAAAGATCTTAAATCAGGTTCCATCAACTCATCATTTTGCCAAGCTGGTGGAATCAAAATAGTAATTGCTTTGATGATATCCATACCAATCATCAAGAGACCTTCAAGCATATTATCGAGGCTCAATGAATCAGAACCGGTTTTGGAAACTAATGGCAAAAGCTCATGAAAATTGGGTATCAAAGGAGTTTGATACTTGGACTCCCTTGAATAAGACCAATTGCGATTACCTTTGATGGTATTGATTTCACCATTGTGCGCTAGGTACCTAAATGGCTGAGCAAGTTTCCACATCGGAAAAGTATTTGTAGAAAACCTTTGGTGATAAAGACAAAGCGAAGTCTTAAAGCGCTGATCTGCCAGGTCTGGGAAGAACTTATTTAAGTTATGAGGCATCAATAAGCCTTTGTAGGAGAGGGTTTTACAAGAGCAACTGGCAATATAAAAATCCGGTTGTCTGTCACCTAAGCCAATCCTTGTTTTTCTTCTTGCGATATAAAGTTTGCGATCAAGTTCCTTCTCATCAATCTCTGCATTTTCTTGATTTGGTTTAACAAAGACTTGCATAAAACGAGGAATCGATTCAAGTGCTTCTTGTCCACAATAGCTCTCATCAACGGGTACTAATCTCTCCCACAAAACTTCAAGACCAACTGTTTTAAGTTCTTTGCGTAACCAAGAAAGCCCACTAGAAGCAATAGCTTGATCACGGTTGACGAATGCTGATATCACAGCATACTGCTCTGGCAGCTCAATGTTGTTTTCTGAAGCTATTTCTCGGAAAAACTCTTTGGGCATTTTCACCAAGATCCCACAACCATCACCAGTGATGCCATCAGGTGCGACCGCTCCTCGATGTGTCAACCTCGTGAGTGAAGTGATAGCAGTTTCAAGCAAATCATGTGATTGCTTGTCGTCGATATTGGCTATCAAACCAAAACCACAATTATCTCTTTCAAATTCAGGGTGGTAAAGCGAGGGCATTATTAGTCAATATTAGCATTCCAGAAGAGAGATCTTTTCATGATCCAGTGATTACGCAATACTAAAATCCTTCCTTCGAGGTCTAGCTATAGCTACTGTTATCAGTGATAGCCCAACTCTATTTGCAATATCATGAATCCTTGTTAGGATATAGTGAGGTTAAACATGACACTATATCTATTTAAAGTTATCGGTTTATATTTTTTGATCATAGGACTCTCAGTTCTAATCAACCCTAAGATATACAAACAACTAATCAAGGAGCTAAGTGGACCAAGCTCTTTACTCAAGTTTGTCTTTGGATTCATTGCATTGGTGATTGGTATTTTGATGGTCACTGCACACAATAGCTGGAACAACTTTGCTGAAATTCTTGTTAGCCTCTATGGCTGGATATCGTTGATCAAAGGTGCAACATTACTTACAATGCCAGAGATCTATAGAAAACTAATCAGCAAACTTCATAATGACCAATACCTCAACTATACTGGTATCTTTTACCTAGTTTTGGGTCTGTATATTACTTATTCCAGTTTTGCTTAAGAACACGCTGTAAATAGAATCGATTAATCTTATCGCCTTAATTACAAAAACTCTACTAAAATTAGTCTAGTGCTAACAACTTTAAAATTACTCATACCAGTATTTATTCCTTCTTGGCAGTTTTTTAATAAGATCGCAGCTTCACCACGCATTGAATTTACCATGCAGGCTACTGCAGAAAAACAAACTGATAACTGGCAAGAGTTTTCCCGTAGACCCAAACAGCGATCATTACTGACTATAATCAAGAGTATTTTTTATAATCCACAATGGAATGAATCACTCTTTATGACGACTTGCGCCGAACGATTAATAAGCAATCCAACTGAGCAAGCTAGTCAAGAAATAATAAAACGCATCAAGGCTGAGCTGGAACTAAGGCAAGTTAATTTGAGCAGGACTCCATACTTGCAATTCAGATTAGTTTTTGTAAGCAGAGAAGGCAACAAATTACAAGAAGATATTCTATTTATTTCAGAGCTAGAGAAGCTTGAGGAGCCTGATCATGAGCCTAATTGAAGCAATTCGTTTAACGGAAATATTCTTGGCGATCGCCTTGCTCCAGCAAAGTCTTGAGCACTTGCGTACCGCGCAAGATGAGCGAAAACTATTCATCCCTAGAATAATTCTAAGTATTCTACTCTTGCTTGGTTTGTGGACACCATGGATTTGTGTACTACTGTTGATTCAGGCACTCATAATTCTCAAACACTTTGATGGTCCTTACAATGGCGGTAGCGATCGCATGAGCCTACTTATATTGTCTTGCCTGTGTTTAATTAATTTCATGCCGTCATCACAGCTGCAAGGCTATGTTTTAGGATATTTAGCCTTGCAAGTTCTCTTGTCATATTTTGCTGCAGGCTGCTGCAAATTTATTAATAGAGAGTGGTGGAGCGGGCGAGCTCTGCAAGATTTGTTTCGGTTTTCTGCTTATCCAGCTAGTCAAGATTTGAGGTCATTGGCGGATCATCCCAAAGTCCTACTCTTTGCATCTTGGATTAGTATCCTATTTGAGTTACTGTTTCCCTTGACCTTGTTAAACCAAAATCTATTGATTATTGGATTATTGGCTGCCTTAACTTTTCATTTAACTAATGCTTATTTATTTGGACTCAACCGATTTGTTTGGGCTTGGATTGCTGCCTATCCTGCGCTTTTCTGGTTGCAAGGGCAGCTTATTTGACAACGGGCTCGTCGACCCCGATGCCCTTGACAAACGATTGTACTATTTAGTACAATCATGCTTGTGCAAAACAAAAGGAGTTTTATGCTAAAAATATACGGAAACAAAATATCATTTAAAGTAAACAAAGTTAGGTTCGTTGCCAACTATTTAGGATTAGAGAATGAACTAATCATGTTAAACCCAATGCAAGGTGACATGAAAACGGAGGAATACCTCAAGATCAATCCGGTTGGTAAGATGCCAGCTATTATTGACGGAGATTTCAAGCTTAGTGAGAGTGGTGCGATCATTAGATACTTAGCAGCAAAGGCAAAGTCTGACTTATATCCAGAAGATATTGAAAAAAGAGCAGTAGTTGATCAGTGGATAGATTTTGGTACTCAACATGTCGGCGCAGCACTTATCAAAGTATTTTTTAATACCGTCATCTACAAAGTATTAGGAGCTGACAAAGATGAGAAATCACTCGCTGAAGGTAGAGACTGGGCTGTTAATAGATTCTTGCCAATCGTTGATCAGCAATTAGCAGAGAATGAATTTCTTTGCGGCAGCAAGATTAGTCTTGCTGATCTGAATTTATTGGCTTATATCGAAATGGTAGAACCATGTCAAATAGACTTGAGTGCATTTGCCAATATTAGTAAATGGAGCAATCATTTAAGATCCCAAGATTTCTACACCCAGTGTCACAAAAACTATAGTGATGTTTTAATGGCAATGAAATAGGAGTAATTCATTAGTAAGACACGACAAAAAATTATTGATACAGCATTTAACCTTTTTCACAAAAAAGGTATAAATGCTGTGAGTGTCGATGAGATTTTGGAAGAATCCGGGACTGGTAAAGGGCAGTTTTATCATTATTTCAAAGCAAAGGAAGGCTTGATAGAAGCAGTCATTGACAATTTTGATAGCTTCATGAAATCAGCTGATTGTCCTATCAAACATGATATTCAGTCTTGGAAGGACTTAGAAACTTTTCTCAAGTATTTTATCCAAGCAACAAAAGGATTTGATCAACCTCGTGCATGCCCTATGGGGATGATTGGTACTGGTTTAGATGATGATCAATCAGGACTAAGGGACAAAATCAATGATGTATTAGATTATTCCAAAAGTGCACTAATAAAATTCTTTAATCAAGCAAAAAAGAATGGTGAATTTAATCAAGTGGTGAATTCAGAGATGCTTGCTGATTTTTGCCAATCCATGATTCAAGGCGGTTTAGTACTCGCCAAAATCAGGAAAGACGTTCGACCATTAGAAAATACAGTTAAGCACGTTCTTAAATATCTTAAGTCACTTAGAGCTTGATTGTCATTTTCATCCTTGATATTCATAGAATTAGAGAATTAGGGGCCGCGTCTACACAATTCACTTTTTTAAATAATTTCTTAAAAACAACGATCTACCTCTAACAAACTTTTAGCAAGTTTCTTGTCTATTACGGTCTTTCCTCTCAA